>CALEYM010000433.1 GCA_937926185.1 uncultured Bacteroidota bacterium
CGCATCGATCCGAATTCGTGGGAAATGGTATTTGCCGGCATCAGTCTGAGCGCGGAGGCATCGGGCCGCACGGCGCGGGAATGGTGCAAAGCCCAAAATCTGGGCGCCGCCACCAATGCCGGCATGTTCGAGACGGATTACAAAACCCACACCGGCTACCTGCAATACCAAAACCATATCAACAGCAAGCACGTCAACGAGTATCAATCGGCCGCTGCGTTCGGGCCCCGCCGGCCCGGCCTGCCGTCTTTTAAAATATTCGATCTGGACACGCCCGGCGTGAGCATTAAAAGTATTCTGGCCGATTATGAGTCGGTCGTACAAAACCTGCGCCTCATCAAACGGCCGGGTATCAACCGCTGGCCCGCCAGCAACCGCCGAAAATGGAGCGAGGCCGCCCTGGGAGAGGATGCCGCCGGACGTATCCTGTTTATTTTTACCCGCTCGCCGTTTTCCATGCACGATTTTAACCGGGAACTTCTTTCCGCGGGTATCGAACTGGTGGCGGCGCAACACCTGGAAGGTGGCCCCGAGGCGCAATTGTTCGTGAAAACGGGCGATTTTACCTTAGAACAATTCGGGAGCCATGAAACGGGATTCCGGGAGGACGACGGAAATATGACAGCCTGGCCGGTGCCCAATGTGCTGGGATTGCGGCAGAAAACCGCGAAATGACAGTACATTTACGGGAATTATCATAAATGCCACCCGCAGCACCGTGAAGAAAAAATCCGTCCAGTCGCACAAGCCGAAATCAGCGCCATCCAAACCGGCGCGCGCCACCGTTTCATCCGCCCCGCCTTTGTTCGAACGCGCCGAAAAATGGCTGGCCGAACGGCGGCTGTGGGTGATCGGGGGCCTCCTGGCGTTGTGGGCCATTATCCGCATCGCCCAGTTCGATAGGGTGGCCAATGGCCCCTTGTACGGCATGTACGCCTGGAACGAATCGGACAACGCTTTTTTCGACGAGTGGGCCCGCTCGCTGGCGGCAGGCGACTGGCTGAACCGCCAGCCCCTGCACCCCTACCATGGCTGGCATAACAGCATGGCCGACTATTATTTTCAACAACATCCGGAAAAACTAAACGCCATCCTCGCGGCGCACCCCAACCGGGATTCCACCTTTTCGGCCGGGAAAATCCTGTGGGATGAATGGTACGGTGGAAATACTTACCACCAGGAGCCGCTGTACGCCTACGTGCTGGCTTTTTTATATTGGCTTACAGGCAACGGCGTTTACTGGATGATGCTGTTGCAGGCGCTGCTGGGCATCGGCAGCGGTTATTTGTTGTGGGATATTACCCGCCGGCACTTCGGCCACACGGCGGCCCTGCTCACCGGACTGTTTTACCTGTTTTGCGGGGTTATCCTGTTTCAGGAAACGCTGATCCTGCGCAGTACCTGGAGCGTGTTTTTCACCCTGCTGGCCGTCTGGACGCTCGACCGCGCGTTGGAACGGGATAGCCGCGGCGCTTTTCTGATTCATGGCGCCGTACTTGGCCTGGCTTTTTTATTGCAATCCGCTTTTTTGTTGCTCCTGCCCGGCGCCCTGTTGTTGTATTTTTGGAAAACCCGCCGGCCTTCAGCCCTTTTCGCCCGAAACGCGGGCATGCTGCTGCTCGGATTCACACTGGTTATTTTACCGCTGCCACTCCGGAACATGGCGGTCGGCGCGCCGCTGCTCAGCTCGTCCAGCGTAGGCGCCATCACTTTTGTAGCGACCAATGTACACGGCACAAAGGCCATTTCCAACTGGGCGCCGGACACGGAACAATGCGCCGACATTATGGGCCGTACCGGCGGCCGCTTTGGCGCCGCCGCCATCGCCGCTTTGCAGACGCACCCTTCGGCGGGCAGTTACCTGGGTTTGTTGTGGACAAAGTTCCAGCGCGTGCTGAACGGCGCCGAGTGGCCCAACAACGAAAACTATTACTTCTACAAATCCCTCGTTCCCGCCCTGCAAATCGCCTTTCTCGATTTTTCCTGGATCGCCTGGGCGGCAACGGCGGGTATTCTGTTCGCCCTTTTTTACCGGAAGAAATACCCGGCCCTGTACCTGGCCATGCTGGTTCAACTGGCCATTCTGCTGGGCTTTTACGTGCTGGGCCGTTTTCGCGTGCCGCTCGTGGCCCTGTGCCTGCCGTTCGCGGCATACACCCTGCTCGAATGTCTGCGCTTTGCCCAAAACAGCCTGAAGGCTTCCCTGGCCAAAATTGCGGTGGCCGCCTTGTGTTTCTACCTCATCGCCTGGAAAAACCACCGGCCCGACGTCAGCATGCTGGACCCCACCGACTACATCGTTTTGTACGAAACCGTGTACCGGGATCGTATCCAGCAATACGCCGACGCGCAGCAGTGGGACAAAGCCGCCGCTCTCCACGCCGAATTTCTGGACACGGAACCCGCGGTGATCCGGAATCTGAAACCAGGCGTTCGCCTGAATTCTCCCGCCCTGATCGAAATCGCCAGCCGCTTCGCCTTTCACTACCGGCTGCGGGGCGATTTGCTCACATACTCCGGCAATGCAACCCAGGCCGCGCAAGCCAGGGCGCGCAGCGCGGCGCTGGAACAGCTGGTGCAGGCAGCGCGGCAGGGAAGGGGACGCTGAGGGGCCCACTTTTCAAATTTCAAATTTGACTTTTCAAATTTGACTTTTAAGTCAAAATGTAAATTTGAAATTTGAAATTTGAAAAGTTAACACGGCCTGCATAATATTCGTCCGCCACACCAGAACTTTGCTTATCTTGGCATTTTCTACAAAAAAGCGGCAACAGACGCCTCTGTATGTCCGTAATATCCACGTATAGGCGGCATTTTTTAACTAAATTCGGTACATGGCCAAAACACAGGATTCTTTTAACAAAAAAGAAAAAGAAAAAAATCGCAGAAAAAAGAACCAGGAAAAGCAGGAGCGCCGCGAGCAGCGGAAAGCCGATAAAGCTGCTTTCGGTCCCAAATCATTCGAAGACATGATTTCGTATGTGGACGAAAATGGCAATTTCAGCTCCACGCCTCCCGATCCTTCGAAAAGAAAAGTGATCAAAGCGGAGGACATCATCCTTGGCGTGTCGCCAAGAGATTCCGCGCCCGAAGAGACGATCCGGGAGGGCAGAGTCAAATTCTTTAACGAAGAGAAAGGCTACGGCTTTATAATCGATTCGGAAACAAAAGACAGCATTTTTGTCCATATCAACAACCTCTCCAACCCCTTGCGGGAAAACGACCGGGTGACCTTCGAAGTGGAGCGCGGGCCGAAGGGGTTGAGCGCGGTGAATGTGAAATTGGTGAAATAAAGGTTGCTGAAATCACGCCGGGAATAATTTTACCAATACGGCGGATTTGAAGATATACAAGGAATTTACGCATACCGGCGTTTACTACCTATTGCCCGTGTATATCTAAAAAATCTCCACCATGCGTACCCTTATCACCGGCCTTCTCGCCGGCTGGACCTCAGCGGCTTTTTTCGCTTTTCGTTTTATGCCGGAAGAACCGGCCTGCGCCATTCAACTGGATAAAATGAACGTATTTTACTGTGGGGTGGACAATCCCGTCACCCTCGTGGCGCGCGGCGTGCCGGAACCGGAACTGCGGATAGAGACCAGCGAAAATCTGAAAATGCAGAAAGACGGCAACAACCACTATACCGTGCGGGCCGGCACGCCCGGAGAAGGCAGCATTACCGTTTCAGGAGGCAGACTAAAACCGCTAACATTCAAATACCGGGTAAAACGTTTTCCCGACCCGGTTATCCGCCTGGGAGCGCAGCACCGGTCGGGTAGCATGGGCAATGGGCAGTTCAGGGCACAGGGCGGTTTGGCCGCCGTCATAGAAGGTTTGGATATCTGCGGAATGTGCGATGTGGCGAGTTACAAAGTGATACACCTGCGCAAGGGTCAGCTTATGTCCGAAGTTACCAATACCGGCGCGCGGTATGAAGCCGGGGTGAAATCTGTCATCGACGCCGCGCGACCGGGCGATACGTATATTTTTGATGAGGTCAAGGTTAAGTGCCCCGGCGATGCCGCGGCGCGGGCAGTGGAGAGTCTGACGTTTGTGATAAAGTAATCGCCCTTGAGGGGCTTTGCCTTAAAAAAAATTCTGCCCCACCGTTCCCTTTTCGGGAACAATTTATTACTTTTGCGTGTTACGCCATGCGAATCATTGCCGTCAAAACCTTAAAATCCTATTGGGAGGAGTATCCGGATGCACAACAGGCGCTATTTGCCTGGTATGAGGAAGTGTCGGAAGCGGAATGGAGCAGCCCAAACGAGATGAAGGAACAATTCCGAAATGCCTCGGTACTTACCGGAAAACGCGTAGTTTTTAATATTCACGGCAATAGTTATCGACTCATCGTCGATATTGAGTTTAAGTTTCAGATTGTATTTATCGTTTGGTTCGGAACACATAAAGCCTACGACAATCTGGACGCAAAAGCGGTAAAATATGTTAAAACCAATTAGGACGGAAGCGCAATACGAGGACGCCCTTGAGCGCATATATGAGCTGATGCAACTTGACCCGGAACCTGCTACGGGAGCAGGTGACGAGTTGGAAATCCTATCCTTACTGGTAAAGGAATACGAGAACGCACACTATCCTGTGCCCAAGCCTCATCCCATTGAGGCCATTAAGTTCCGGCTGGAGCAGTTGGGGCTACCTGAATCCGAATTGAACCGAATCCTCGGCAGCCGGAGTCGCAAATCAGAAATACTTTCGGGGCAACGAAAACTGAGCCTGGAGATGATCCGGCAATTGAACCGGGAGTTGAAGATTTCGGCGGAGGTGTTGATTCAGGCGTATTGAAGGTTGGACAGCATGTCAGCGTAAACCTATATTGCTCAATAACGATCCGACTATTTCTTCATATTCAGTGAGCGCCTGAAGCGTTTCCTCATATATTTTTTTATCAATCCTGTTTGGGGGCTTGATTTTTAGTTTTGTAAAACTTTCTATTCCCGAAAACTTAACTCCCTTGGAACCACTACCGTCATACAAGTGTGCCCAAGGTTTTGCAATCCATATAGATATTCTCCCGTATTTATCCTTACCTGTAACTATTGCCTCTGTTCCAGGTTGTAAAATACTGGCAGGGTTATTCCCCATCTTCACTATAATCTTCTCCGTGATTTCAACCCATGAACCTATGTCCAAAGTTGACTGAATGGTCGTTGAATGCCCTTTATGATAACCACCCCAATACGCTAAACCAATAAGTACCATAATAAGGATTAAGTTTATTAGCATATATTCAGTTTTTGATAAATTAAAATGGTTCCTTATCTATTTCAATTATCCACGTAATAATCCGCTTCAACTTTAGCCGCGCCTGCGTCTTCAACTGTCCTTCATGTGGAATGCCTTTGATATGACTGTGCGCCCGGTTTTCCGGTAAGGGTGCATGAACGGCCTCCAATTCAATAGCCCGGACTTCACCTGTTAAAAATGCAACGATACCATTATCAGCAGGAATTTTAGATCGTTGATGTGCCGCTTCTGCCGTAGTGTATCTTTCCCAATCGGTAGACATACCCCGGGATTCATCTTCGCCCCGCTCTTGAAAGGCTCCGGGAACGACCTCTCCATCTACAAGGTAACTTTTATGAATTCGGTAGAATAACCGGTCTTCATCAGGGATTAGTTCGATTGGCCACATAATCAGGAAATAATAGAAAGATCAGGTAGCAAAGCTTGCTGAAAATTGGCCGGATCAAATTTGCCTTCGGTGACTTGTACCCCATAGTCGTCGCCATAAAAGGTGGCAGGCGAATGGCCTGCCGGAAGGTTAATGAGCAGATTAAATCGCCTGTTTTCCCAATAGAAATCAATGCTTCCTTCCGGAGCATGGTAAATTTTAGGCGTTTCAATTTTTTTATTAAAAACATCGAACAACCATTGGGCATAGCCGGATATGAATCGCACAGCGCGTAACCAGGTCTCGCGGTCGTAACCATGACTTTCCATATCATCGAAATTGTCTCCAAGGTTCAGGATATACTTCGATTGCTCGATAGCCGAAGCAAGGTCTTTTAATTCAACCGGAAGTGTCGCCACCGGTTGGCCATCGAGATGAATTCTGATCTCTGACTGAATATCGGGCGTCATTTGCGTACAAATTTGTACAAAGATAACGGTTTTTCACTCATTTTTCACTCTTACCACCTCCACTCCCAACTCCCGCACCAGCCGGTTCACCACCGGCAATTCCCGTTCCAGTACCCTGCGCCATTTCGACAATTCGAGGTCGATTTTTGTGAATAATTCGTCCCGCACCTGCCGCATGGGGTCGGTGGGCGGGAAATCGCCGTCGGCGGCCAGTTCCATGAGGTTGCCGAGTTTGTCGTTGAGGCGCACGGGGAAGTTGAGCGGGTCCTGGCCGGAGCGGTTTTTCGTTTGATACAACGTTTGTTCCACGGCTGTCATCAGCGAATCGACGGTTTTCATCTGCCCGCGCAGGGGTTTCAGTTGCTCCTCATCCGGCAGGCGTTCGCCGAGGTTTTTCATTTGCGCGCGCACATCGCGGATATTGGCAATGGCGCCGTGTATTTCCGACAGTTTGTCGTAACAACCTTTTACAAAAACGAACTGCTGCTGTACGTCGTCCGGACGGGCGCCTGCACGGGGGTCGGGCAACACACTGAAGGTTTGTTCTTCACTTTTTCCATTTATGGTAAGTCGCACGCCGTAGTCGCCGGGCACTACACGCGGGCCGCCGAGGCTGGTGGACCAAAGAATGAGGCCCTCGAATTTTTTGGCGTTGGGATAGCGCAAATTCCAGACGAAACGGTTGCCGCCGGCTTTCAGATCGGCGAGTTTGTCTTCCTTGCTTTTGTTCGAGAAGGTGCGGATCACCGCGCCGTCGCTGCCGAGAATGTCGATGGTAACGGTGTCTTTTTCAGCCGGTTTGTTCTTCAGGTAAAAATGGATCATGGCGCCGCCGGGGTGGTTGGTGCCGGCGGTTTTGGAATTGCGCAGCTGCCCGCCGCGCATGCGGTAGGCGGGCATGGGCTGGTACAGGTGGAAGTTTTTGTCCCGGATTTCGTCGTTCAGCTGGTGCAGCACCGTCAGGTCGTCGATGATCCAGAAACTGCGGCCCTGGGTGGCGGCGATGAGGTTGTCGTTTTTGATGGTCAGGTCGGTAATGGGCACGATGGGCAGGTTGAGCCGGAAGGCTTGCCAGCTGGCGCCATCGTCGAAACTGATATACATGCCTTCTTCGGTGCCGGCATAGAGCAGGCCACGGCGTTTGGGATCGGCGCGCAGCACACGCGTGAAGTGGCCGGGGTTGATGCCGTTCACGATCTTACGCCAGGTTTTGCCGTAGTCGGCGGTATGGAAGAGGTAGGGCTGGTAGTCGCCCGATTTGTACGAGGTGGCGGCCAGGTACAGTCCGCCCTTCCGGAAGGGGTCGGGTTCCACGCTGTTCACCATACACCATTTGGGCAGGTCGGCGGGCGTGACGTTGGTCCAGTTGGCGCCGCCGTCGCGGCTGACGTGCACCAGGCCGTCGTCGCTGCCGGTCCAGAGCAGGCCTGGTTCGTAGGCCGATTCGCAGGCGGCGAAGATGGTGCAGTAGTATTCCACGCTGGTGTTGTCCTGCGTGATGGGGCCGCCCGACGACTTCTGGCGGCTTTTGTCGTTGGTGGTGAGGTCGGGACTGACGGTTTGCCAGCTCTGGCCCTCGTTGGTGGTCACGTGCAGGTGATTGGAGCAGGCGTAGAGTTTTTTCGGATCGTGCGGCGAAAAGAAAATCGGGAAGTTCCACTGGAAGCGGTAGCGAGCGTCTTCGGCGCCGTGGCCCATGTTGTCTTCGGGCCACACGTTGATGGAGCGGGTGGTTTTTCGCCGGTGATCCACGCGGGTGAAATAGCCGTGGTATTCGCCGCCGTACACGATGTCGTTGTCGGTCGGGTCGACGGCGATATGGCCCGACTCGCCGCCGGCGGTGGGCTCCCAGTCGCGTTCGGTAATCGTAACGCCATCGGTTCGATGGCGTATCCGCACGGTCGAATTATCCTGCTGCGCCCCATAAATCCGGTACGGAAAGTCATTATCCGTCGTCACCCGGTAAAACTGCGACGTAGGCTGGTTGTGGTAAGTGCTCCAGGTTTCGCCGCCGTCGTAGCTGATCTGGGCGCCGCCGTCGTCGCCGATGATAAGGCGGCGCGGGTCTTCGGGGGCGATCCAGAGGTCGTGGTGGTCGCCGTGGGGGGCGTATTTGGCGGTAAAGGTTTTTCCGCCGTCTTTGGAAACGTGGTAGGCTACGTTCACCACGTACACCTTGTCTTCATCTTTGGTGTCGGCGTAAATGCGGGTGTAGTACCAGGCGCGCTGGCGCAGGGCGCGGTCGTCGTTGAGTTTGGCCCATTTTTTCCCGCCGTCGTCGGAGCGGAACACGCCGCCGTTTTCGGCTTCCACGATGGCCCATACGCGGCGCGGATTGGCGGCCGACACGGTAACGCCGATGATGCCAAGCGTGTCTTTTTGCGGCAGGCCTTCGTTGCGGGTCAGTTCGGTCCAGGTGTCGCCGCCATCGGCGCTTTTCCAGAGGCCGGAGCCTTCGCCGCCGCTGCTGAGGCTGTAGGGGGTGCGGCGTATGCGCCAGGTGCTGGCATACAGGATACGGGAGTTGGTGGGGTCCATGCAGAGGTCGACGGCGCCGGCGTGTTCGTTGACGAACAGGATGCGTTCCCAGGTCTTGCCGCCGTCTTTGGAGCGGTACACGCCGCGTTCGGGCGTTGGTTTGAACAGGTCGCCGAGCACGGCCGCGTACACCAGGTCGGGGTTGCCCGGATGGATGCAGATGCGCGGCACGTGGCGACTGTTTTGCAGGCCGGCGCTGACCCAGGTTTGGCCCGCGTCGGTGCTTTTCCAGATGCCGGAGCCGTAGCTGACGTTGCCGCGCACGGTTTTTTCACCGCCACCCACGAAGATGACATTGGGGTCGGAGGGCGCCACTTCCACCGCGCCCACGGAGCCACCGAAAAAGCCGTCGGAGATATTTTCCCAGGTGCGGCCCCCGTCGGTCGTGCGCCACACGCCGCCGCCGGTGCTGCCGAAGTAGAACAGGTTGGGCTGTCCTGGCACGCCGGTCACCGCTGCCGAGCGCCCGCCGCGGAAAGGGCCGACGCAGCGCCATTCGATGGCGTTGAAAAGGGATTCGTCGTAGGCGGGTTTGGCTATGGCGACGGGCGTGGTGGTTTTATTTTTTTGGGAAATGGCGGGAGCGGCAAGGTAAAACGTCAGGATGGAGAGGACGAGGAGGGTACGCATAGTCAGGTTTGTTTGGGGGCGAAGAAAAGGAAAAATTTGATTTTGAGGGCAGTTAGGATTTGCTGGTTTTTCCTTAGCATAATACAGCAGCAATACCTGCAGTATGCCTATTGAGCAAGATAAAAACTTTTTGTTTATTTGCATTTTAATTTTTAAACAAAACGCATACCTTTATCTTTCCAAAACCTACCCCACATGGTACAAATCGCCAACCCGATCTACGACGTCGTTTTCAA
>CALEYM010000434.1 GCA_937926185.1 uncultured Bacteroidota bacterium
ATTGTTCTAAAACTACCCTTATGTTACAAATACTACGTCTAACCAGTTTGTGTTGTCTGTTGATAATTGGCGGACAATCCTTGTCGGCACAATGCCAACCCGACGAAATAGAAGTTCGTCTCAAAATTGAAACTGATAATTACGGCTATGAAACCTTCTGGTCGCTCGTACCGGGCGGTAATGGTTGTGGGATTGCGCCGATTGCATCCGGCGGAAACGCCAACCAAGTAGGCTGCAACGGCGGTGGCCAGCAGGATGCGACGACCTCCTTTGGGTATGGCGATAATGCGACGGTAAACGCCGGTCCCTGGTGCTTGAAAACCGACTCGATCTATACCCTTCATTATGTGGACGATTACGGCGATGGCGGCGCTTCCTTTACCATTTTGATCGGCAACTACCCGGTTCACCATTTCAAAAGCACTGGGAGCAGCGGTTCGTATTATTTTAAAGTTGTCCTACCGCTCGACTACAACGCAGCGCTCCTCAAAATCGGCACTTACGGTTTCAACGACCTGAAACCGGCCGCTATTCATGGCCAAATGTTCAATATGGGCGCTTCGACGATTACATCGGTCGATGTCAGTTATGCGGTGGAAGGAAACGCACCCTTGACCGAAGCGCTGACCGGCCTGAACATTGAACCGTTCACTTCCGTTCATTTCAACCTCTCTGCGCCCTGGATACCCTCTGACACGGGCAATTACCAACTAAAGGTATGGCTCTCCAATATTAACGGAAATGCAGATCTCGACCCGTTGAATGACACGCTCGGCAAAGCCGTTTATTTTCGGGCCCCGATTCCAAACCTGATCGACCGTTACCTGTCGGACTCGGTAGTTATTAAAACGGTCGGCACTTCGGCAGATGGTTTGGATAAGCCCCGCGACCTGGCTTTTGCACCGACTCCCTCACCGACTCTGTGGGTCGTAAACAAGAAGACCGAAAGTAGTGGCGGTAGCACGGTGACATATTTCGATGCGGGTTTGCCTTCTCAAGATGCCCGACTGAAGAAAGACCAAAACTCCTGGCATTTCATGTCGTTGCCAACCGGCATCGCGTTCAGTTACAATGGAAATTTCGCTACCTCGCCCGGAGTGTTTGACGCGAATCACCAGGGCGGCGCTTCCCATTTCACCGGACCGGCACTTTGGAGCAGCGATTGGTCCATATATGCGGAACCGTCCGGCGGCAACGGCAGCCACCTCGATATGCTGCACCAAAGTCCGTATAGCATGGGCATCGAATGGGAAGAGGACAACGTATTTTGGGTATACGACGGTTACAATAAAAATATCGTGCGTTACGATTTCGAGGACGACCACGGTCCCGGCAACGACGACCATTCCGACGGCATTGTACGGCGCTACACCGAAGTAGAGGTAAAAAGGGTGGACGATAACATCTCCAATCACCTGGCTCTGGACCGGGAAAGCGGCTGGATGTATATCGTGGATAACGGCAACAAACGAGTGCTGCGCTTAGACATCCATTCCGGCGTACCGACCGAAGACCTGACTCCTTATGCCGAACCTTTGCACGAATATTCTGCCATGACCGGCGCAGATTGGTCAGTATTTATCGACAGCCTCGTCAAACCGAGCGGCATTGCCGTCATCGGCAACTACCTGTTGGTGTCCGATTTTGGTTCGGGAGAAATCATTGTCTATGACCGCACCGGCAACGAAGGTTTGGAACTCGGCCGTTTTGACACCGGTCCGGCCGGCATCATGGGTATCGAAATCGGTCCGGACGGCAAAATCTGGTATGTGAATACCACACAAAATAAAGTCTATCAATTAGACTACACACCTTTCACCGTGGCGGCACACGAGCCGGGGAATGGTCCGGCGTTTTCGGTATCACCTAACCCGACAGACCAGGCTTTCGAGGTCCGGTTGGGAAAAGACAATCATGTTGCGAACTACCGCCTGCGCGTCATGAACGCCTTGGGGCAAGTATTAAAAGACGAGTCGCTAGCCGGCAGGTTATCGGTGCATGTTGATTTATCCGGACAATCGGCAGGGTATTATTTTGTACAAATCGCCGGCGAAAAGGGTAGTCGCACGGAGCGTGTGCTTTTGTTGCCAAATTGAGTGCAATTGGCTGTACCATGTCACTTTATGCGAATTCGGCAACACCCATCACATCATGTAAAAAATGAAGAAAAAATCATGACGCGATACACACTCTTGTCCTTGTCTCTCTTAACCGGTCTCCTCGCGTTGGCGAATTTCACCTCGACCACTGCTGGCCCCTGCGATTCACCCGTGGTGGGCGGTCATACCGGCGCTCCGGGAGAAACCAGTTGTACCGGCTGCCACGGTGGTATGGCCAATACCGGCCCCGGCAACCTTACCCTGACGCTCAGCGACACCACGCTGCTGTACACCCCCGGCGAGACTTTCGATGCTACCGTCACGCTTCGACAAGCCGGGCGCGATAAATTTGGGTTCGTGGGGCTGGCGCTGAAAGACGCGGGCAATACGACCGTCGGCACGTTTACAATTGACGACGCGGTGCGCACCCGTACTTTCAGCGATGGCCCGCGCAAGTACGTCTCGCATACGCCCTGCGGCGCAGATGCGGTTCCGCCGGATAGCCTTGCCTGGACATTTCACTGGAAAGCGCCGGCAACCAATGTGGGAAACATTACACTCTACCTTGCAGGTCTGGCCGCCAACCACAATCACGCACTGAGCGGGGACGATACCTATACGGTGGCCCTACATTTGATGCCGGATACTATCCTTTTGGATGTTAACAATCCGGTTGACCAAAAGGCATTGCGCCTTTGGCCCAATCCTGCTAACGATGTTGTTCATTTCGATCTGAAAGGCGCGAATGGAGACCGCCTAGCGCAGGAGGTTGAAATTTGGTCGGCGGATGGACGTCTGCTGTACATCGCTGCATTGACCCAAAACAAACTGACGGTGGAGCATCTGGAAGCAGGTCTGTATCGGTTGCGCATTACCGACGATGAAGGGGTGGTTATCGGCCAGGCATCTTTCGTTAAACAGTAAACCTACTTGCATCGTGCGCCACACCCGCCAATACTACCTCCGCCGACTGCACCGCTATATGGGCGTAACGATAGGAATTCAATTTTTACTTTGGACTATCGGTGGCCTGTATTTTAGTTGGTCGGACATGGACGAGATACATGGTGACTACCAACGCAGGCCTGCCCCTCTGCTCTTGCCCGACACAACGACCTGGGTGTCGCCTTCAGTGGTTATCGCCAACCTGTATGCAGCGGGCGAACGGCCAGACAGCATCCTCGGCGTGCGGCTCGTACCGGTACTTGGCGCGGTTTGTTGGCAGGTAATTTTTATTGAAAAAAATACCCACCACCATCGCCCACGCAAAGCGCGTCTGGCGGATGCAAAAACAGGTGAGTTACGCCAGGCCTTGTCAAAAGAAGAAGCAGTGGAGCTGGCGGCCCGGCAGTTCAATGCCACTCCGACTTTACAATCTGCCGTATATCTCGAATCCGTGCCATTAGACCACGAATACCGGGAAAATGCGTTGCCTGCATGGGCAATCACCTTTAATCACCCTTCAAAAACTGTTGTATATGTCGCCGCCGAACTGGGCACAGTAGAAAAATTCCGAAATGAAAAATGGCGCATCTTCGATTGGCTTTGGATGCTGCACGTTATGGACTATAAAAGCCGTGACAATATCAGTAACTGGCTGCTGCGGGCGTTTTCGGTATTAGGGTTGCTTACGGTTTTTTCTGGCTTCACCTTGTTTTTTATCACTTCACCGATAATTCAAAAATGGGGTAGGAAATAAAGTTGTGTGTCGATCTCAATCAGCGGAGAAATCCCCTGCTTATCCTGTAAAAACAAAAGTCGTTCTGCAACAAGAAACCGACTGAAACGTTACCTTTACCTGTCAAAATATCCCGTTGCGTGAAACATCTTTTTTGCATCCTGATTCCTCTGTTGCTTATGGCCGTCTTAGCTCCGGACCAAGCGTATGCCTGTGGGGATTCCGGTTGCAAAGACATGGCAAAAAAACAGGCTACAACAAAGCCGGCCGAGCAGAAATCCTGTGGCGAAAGCAGCGACGGTTTGACATCCTGCTGCGAAAAAGATATGACTGGTCAAACTGACGACCACGGCTGCAACGGTAGATGCGGCGGAAAATGCGGCGGACATTGTACTTGCCTCTCTGCGCATTCAGGCGCCGTTTTCTTCGGAGATTTTTTGCTCCATTTTCCGTTTTCTCAACCTGTTTTCACGGATTTTTCCTACACCACACCCTTTTTGTCCAACGTGAGTTTGGACATCTGGCTCCCACCTGACATCCGGGCCTGATACCTGATAGCCCGTAGTCTGCCTGTTCATCAACGGGGTTTTCAAATTTCAAGTCATCTTTAAAATGCCGTAGCCGTTCGTAACGAATACGAAAGCGCGGACGCCCGGCTTTTGCCGGGGGTTATTATGGCTTATTGGAAATCTCCTTTGTATGACCGGGCTCCGGCCTGCGGGTTCTGACCTTTAGTGGTTCGGCTATTTCTTTCCCTTCATTTACAAGAATTTATGGCACAATATTTTGCCAAAGCCGCCCTTGGGGCCGTCTTGGCTTTGGGATTACCTACAGGGTCGACAGCCCAAATTCTGACACTGGAGCAGGCGCTGGATGCGGCAGTGCAATACCACCCGGCCACTCGCACTGCGGCCTTGCAGGTACAACAACAACGGCAATTACTGCCTGGTGTTGTCGCCTTAACCAATCCGATAGCGACGGTGGAAAGTCCGAGCGGCAATTTCTATACCATCGGGGTGACTCAATCCTTCGAGATGCCGGGCGCTTATCGCCGCCGGGAGGACTTGCAAAAAAGCCAGATCGACCGCGCCGAAAGCGGCATCGCGGCCACGCAACAAAATATCCGGTATGCTACTGCACTGACATACAATGATTTGCAGTATCGCATCGCACTGGTCGAGCGTTTACACCAACAGGATAGCAGCCTTCAAATCATTACTGCCGCCGCTGCCCGACAATTCGAGCAGGGGCAGATCGACGCGGTAGCGAGACAGTTTGCGGCGTTGCAAGCGGCTACGCTTCGCGCCCAACTCCGCCGAGCAGAACAAGACATCCTTATCGCCGAAAGCCAGTTGCAAACGCTAACCGGTCTGACCGGGCGCATTGTGCCCGAGTCGTGGGCAAAACCCGTTGTATTGCCGGCCGCCGACACCTCGTTGTGGCAAAATAATCCCGCTCTGCAAATCCTGCGGCAAGAGACACTCGTGGCCGGGCAACAGGTAGCCGTGGAAAAAACAGGGAACTGGCCGCAAATCACGCTCGGCTATCTTAATCAGGGTGAACGCAACAGCCCGATTGTCAACCGCTTCAGCGCGGGCGTAAGCGTACCGTTGTGGCGCAAACAATACAACGCCCAGGTGACGGCGGCGCAAACAGGCGTAGAAATCGCCCGCCAAAACCTCGCCGCACAATCCCTGCAAATCAGAGCAGCCTGGCGCCAAGCCCTGGGTGAGGCCGAAAAAGCCCGACTCGCACTGGAAGATTACGAACAGACGGTGTTGCCCAGTGCGCGTTCCCTGACAGATGCTTCGCGACGGATGTACGAAGGCGGATTGACCGATCTACCCGCTTACCTGCGCAACCGCAAGGACGCGCTAGACGCGGAGCTGGCCTATTTGGATGTGTTGCTGGCCTATCAAGAGGCTTTGTTAAATGTACGCTTCATAGCGGGGAATTTGTAATCAAAAGGTTGATGTTGATACACTGCGAAAAAGAAAAACTATGTTGAACGCACTCATAAAATTTTCCCTCCAAAACCGCCTGCTCGTGGTAGCTTTTGCCGCGCTGGTGCTGGTATACGGGGTGTTTACCATTATCAACTTGCCGGTGGATGTTCTGCCCGATCTGAACCGCCCGCAGGTGACGGTTTTCCTCGAAGCCAACGGCATGGCCCCTGAAGAAATCGAAACGCAAGTGGTCACCCCCGTCGAAGTAGCGATGAACGGCGCGCCCGGGGTAGAGCGGGTACGCAGCAGTTCGGGTGTGGGCATTGGATTGGTATTCGTCGAGTTCGGCTGGGACATGGATGTGTATCGCGCGCGGCAGTTAGTCTCCGAAAAACTGCAAACCGTAACAATGCCTGAAAGTATCACGCCGGTGATGGGACCGATTTCAAGCGTGATGGGGCAAATCATGTTGGTGGGAATAACGGCCGACTCTACCTCCCTTTCCGAATTGCGCACATTGGCCGATTTCACTATCCGGCGGCGATTGATGAGCATCAAGGGGGTTAGTCAGGTTATTCCAATCGGCGGCGAACGATTGCAATACCAGGTGCTGGTGAGCACACAACGACTCAAACAGTACAATCTTTCGATCGACGCAGTGGATGAAGCCCTTCGAAAGAGCAACCTGAACAGCACGGGCGGTTTTTACGATCGCTACGGCTCGGAGGTACTGATCCGGAATATCGGCCGTGCCAACAATTTAGACGATTTAAAAAACACCGTCGTGGCGAACCGCGAAGGGCTACCTGTGCTGCTCTCGGATGTGGCCGAAGTACAATTCGGAGGCGCTGTCAAGCGCGGAGATGCGGGCGTAAACGGCAAACCCGCTGTCATCATGACCGTCGAGAAACAACCTGGCGCCAGTACTATGGCGCTTACCGAAGAGGTGGAACGCGCCCTGGCCGAATTGCAGACCTCCTTACCGCCAGACGTTCGACTGAATCCAAAGATTTTTCAGCAGAAAAACTTCATTGTCAATTCCTTGAATAACGTGGAAGAGGCCCTGCGCGACGGTTTTATCCTCGTGGTTATCGTGTTGTTTTTGTTCCTGCTGAATTTCCGAACGACGGCCATCACGCTCACAGCCATCCCCCTTTCACTGGTCATTACGGCCATCGTGTTCAAGTTTTTTGGCATTTCTATCAATACGCTCACGCTGGGCGGCCTGGCCATTGCCATCGGCGAATTAGTAGACGACGCGATTGTGGATGTGGAAAACGTGTTCCGCCGGCTGCGCGAAAACAGCAATCTCTCCCCCGGCCCCTCTCCAAGCGGAGGAGGGAGAAAACCCACTTTACAGGTGATTTATGAAGCCAGTTCCGAAGTACGCAACTCGATTGTGTATGCCACGATTATCGTGATTCTGGTGTTCATCCCGCTGTTCTACCTGCAAGGTATCGAGGGGCGGATTTTTGCGCCGTTGGGTATCGCCTACATCACGAGCATCGCGGCGTCGTTGGTGGTTTCGCTTACCGTAACGCCCGCGTTGTGTTCGTTTTTGTTGAAAAATGTAGGGGAAAAGCGGGGAAACGACGGCTCCTTGGTGCGCTGGCTCAAGAAGCAAGACCAACGGGTGCTGTACGCTACGCTCGAGAACCCACGCCCGGTGGTATTAGCGGCGAGTGTCCTGATTATAGCAGCCGTTGCCATCGTGCCGTTTTTCGGGACGGAGTTTTTGCCGCCGTTCAACGAGGGCTCGTTCACGGTCAATCTTTCGGCGCCGCCGGGAACCTCGCTCGAAGAAAGTGACAAGATCGGGCGTGCAGCGGAAAACTTAATCCTGAAAGTGCCGGATGTGGCTTATGCCAGCCGTCGTACGGGCCGCGCCGAACTGGACGAGCACGTGGAGCCGCCGAGCAATTCCGAAATCGAAATAGAACTCAAGCCCGATGCCCGCCCGCGTAGCGCCGTACTGACGGATATTCGGAAAGAACTGAGCGTTCTGGCCGGCACGTCTGTCAACATCGGCCAACCGATCTCGCACCGGCTCGACCACCTGCTGAGCGGGGTACGAGCACAGGTGGCAGTCAAAATTTTTGGCAACGACCTGATCGAACTGCGTCGCAAGGCAGAAGAAGCCGCTACCGTCATGCGCTCGGTGCCGGGCGTGGTGGACGTGCAGGTGGAGCGGCAAACGATGATCCCGCAACTGCAAATCCGGGTAAACCGCGAGGCTTTGAAACGCTATGGCATCCAGGCGGGCAAAGTCGCCGGAGACTTGGAGATATTTTTCAATGGTAAGGTCGTAAGCCAAATCATACAAGGGCAACAGTATTTCGACCTCCTGCTGCGCACTACGCAAGAAGAACGCACCAATTTAGACAACATCCGCAACACGCTCATCGATGCGCCGGATGGTTCGATGATTCCACTGCACCAAATCGCCAGGATTGAATATAATCCAAGTATCAACGCCATTTACCACGAGAATACGCAGCGGCGCATTGTCGTATCGGCCAATGTGCAGGGGCGTGATCTCGGCTCGGCGGTACAAGAAATGCAAACGGCTGTAAAAGAGAAAGTGGGGATGCCACAGGGTTATTTTGTCACGTACGGCGGGCAGTTTGAGAGCCAGCAAGCGGCTACACGACTCATAGGTATTTTGAGCATCTTCGCGTTACTCGGCATTTTTCTGGCGCTATACCATCATTTTCGCTCGCCGCTCATTGTGGCGCAAATCATGCTTAACATTCCCCTGGCGCTTATCGGGTCGGTAATGGCAGTGCTGCTCACCGGCGGTACGTTTTCGGTGGCCACTCTGGTGGGATTTATCACACTGACTGGTATCGCCTCCCGCAACGGTATCATGATGATTTCACATTATATCCACCTGATCGAGCACGAAGGAGAGCAGTTTTCCAAACACATGATCATACGAGGCTCACTCGAACGACTAGTACCAGTGCTAATGACCGCGCTCACGGCAGGATTGGCGCTTGTGCCGCTCACGCTCGACGCGCAAGCGCCCGGCAAGGAGATTCTGCACCCTGTGGCGGTGGTTATCCTGGGGGGACTTATTAGTTCAACACTGCTGGACATCGTAGTGACCCCGGCAGTATTCTGGCTGATCGGGGAGCGGGCGCTGAAAGGATATTTCGCCGGAAAAGAAGCAAAATATTTAGATTTTAGTTGATTTTCAATGCATTGATCTACTGTGCATTCATTTTTAAAAAGAAAAAACGCAACCCAAATATGAAAAAGTCGCTTATCTCTTTCCTGCTGCTCGCCACAGTCCGCCTGTGGGCGCATGGCGACGAAGTAGCCACCGGCGGCAAGTCCGCTACGGCGGGTTATTTCAGCATCGAAAATTTGTCGGACAAATACGAGCTGCTGCTGAAATACACTCATCTGATCCCCGGCCAACCCGTCGAACTGACCCTGTTCGTCAGCGACATCAATACCAACCGCCCAGTGCAGGACCTGGAAATCAAAGTCCAGTCCACCCGGGATGCGGCGCAGACTTTTGAGATCGTTGCCGGAGAGCCGGGTATTTATCGCCTGAAAACTACTTTTGCAGACGCCAAATCGACCGAACTGAATGTAACCATAAGGGGCGGTTTGGGGGCCGATTTGATTCAACTCAAAGGCATCGAACCGGGCAAAACCCTCCCCTCCGAACATGCGGAAGGAACCTCCTCGAAAGCTTCCGGTGCCTGGACGGTATTCGGGATGCTGCTGGCTTTTCTGATGGGTATGACACTGACCTTGTTGTTTGCCCGCCACCGCCCTAAAGCGGCAGCTGCAACCCTGGTAGCGTTGCTGTTCAGCGGTTTCCCGTTACAAAACCTGTCCGACGCAGTGGCGCACGGCGATGACGAGCATGGCGCCAAAGGCAATTCCTTCTCCTCCGAAATTTTGATTCCAAAGGAAACCCAGTTCCTGTTCGACGTAACAGTGACTAAGGCAGGAGTGGATGCTTTCGCACCGTCCATCACACTGTTTGGCACGATAGTACCGGGGGCGACGGGGAGAGCGACCATTCAATCGCCCTTCGCTGGCACACTGCGCTCCGTTCGGGTGCGAGTAGGCGAGCAAGTGCGTGCAGGCCAGGTCATCGCCGTGGTGGAGCAGAGCGTTGATGCTGGCACCAGCATCAACTGGCAAAGCGAACGCAACGCCGTGGAGGCCGAGGTTTCCGCTGCTCAGAAAGATTATGACCGGCTAAACAACCTGCGCGACATTATCGCCAAGCGTGACCTTGACGAGGCCACTGCCCGCCTGCAACGGGCCAAAGAAAACCGCGAGCTCTTCAATCGCTTGTACAACAATAGCGGTGGAAAAAATGTCCGGTTTATCCCGCTCACGGCGCCCATCACCGGACGCCTGGAACCCTTCAACCTTGCACCGGGCGCAACGGTCGGAGCAGGAGAGACGCTGTTTACCCTGCTTAACCCGACCAAGGTGATTGTCGAAGCCCAATTGTACGACAAGGATGCCGCTGTTTTGCGTGGCGCGCAAAATTTCCAAATCGAATGCTCGAACAACGATCTCCATAGTCGCGCCGTACGTCTGTTGGCCTTGCCGAACAGCATCAATCCCACCAATCAATCGCAGAAAGTGCTGTTCGAGGTGGATAACCCTACGGGCGATTTCAAAATCGGCGAGCTCGTGAACATCAAAATCTTCCGACAAACGGCTCAACGCCAATTGACCATCCCGAACAGCGCCATTACGGAAATCAGCGGGATGCCCACAGTTTTTATCAAGCAGAGCGCCGAACGCTACGCCCTCAGTTACCTGAAAACGGGCGAAGACAATGGCTCGGCCACGGTGGTGCTGAAAGGTTTGGAAGAAGGCGAACGGTTCGTGACAGCGGGCACCTACCAATTGAAAATGGTCTATTTTAATCAATAGCCCCTGTTCTCCACATAAAACAATCATTTTCAAAACATTAATTCAAATTTTTTTAAGACATGAAACTCAAACTGTTTTTCAGCCTCGCCCTTTTTGTGGGCCTGTTTTTCGCCGCTTGCAAAGGCGGAGCCGACAAAAACCAAGCAAAGGCGAGTGCCGACCCAAACGCCACCTATGCCTGCCCGATGCATCCCGAGGTGACAGGCAAAGCGGGCGATAAATGCTCTAAATGCGGCATGGCGCTCGAACCTGTAGCCGGTCATGCAGACGAACACGTATTCGCATGTCCGATGCACCCGGAAGTAACTGGCAAGGAAGGCGACAAATGCCCCAAATGCGGCATGGCTCTGGTGCATAGCGACCCGCCGGCAGGTGGCGCTCAACAGTACAAGGTGACGTTTACCGCTGTACCGTCCACACCAGTCGCCGGCCAGCCCGCGAAATTGACCTTCACGCCCGGTATCGTGGACAAACCTGGACAGGCCGTACCGCTCGACGTGGTGCACGAAAAGAAAATGCATCTCATTATGGTTTCCAGTGACCTGGCCTGGTTTGACCACCAGCATCCAGAATACAACGGTACGGGTCTCGACTTGAGCTACACGTTTAAAAATGGTGGCAATTACCTGCTCTTTGCCGACTACTCGCCCGCCGGGGGTGGTCACCAGGTGGAACAAATACCCGTAACCGTCGGCGGCCCCACAGCCAAGCCTTCCACGTTCAATGCAGCCCGGACAACCGCGAAGGTGGACGGCTATGACGTCGCTCTCGTGCCCGAAGGCGGCAAATGGCTGACCAACAACCCGCTACACATCGACGGGAAAGTGACGCGCGGCGGCAAAGCGCTCGATGTGAATGCTTTCGAGAACTATCTCGGCGCCAAAGCTCACGCCGTGGTGATTGGTATGAGCGACAAAAAATACCTGCATGTTCACCCCGATGTGGAAGACGGTGCATTCGACCTGCACGCGCAGTTCGACCAGCCGGGAATCTACCGGATGTGGCTGCAATTTCAAACCGAAGGGAAAGTGCATACCGCCGATTTTGTGCTAAAAGTAGAAGAGGGCAAACCAGGAGAGCTAACCCATCCCGAAGGGCATGACGAGCATGACCACAAAGAAGGAGATGCCCACGACAACAAGGCCCAACAGGACCACAAACACTAATTATCAGCCAGAAGCGGCTGCTCACAACATTAACTTTTAAACTTTATCAACAGCATGAAATTGTTCAAATTCGTTTTCGCCGCCCTGCTCACAGGGCTGTTTTTCACGGCCAACGCCCAAACTGAAGGGCTGTCTAAAAAAACCGCTGTATCTGTCGCTCCCGCTGCTCAAACCGAAACATTCCAGGTACTCGGCAACTGTGGAATGTGCAAACGCACGATTGAAAAAGCCGCTACGCAAGCCGGCGCTGCGTCCGCCAGTTGGGACGTGGAAAAAGACCTGCTTACCGTGACTTTCGACCCGGCCAAGACGACGACCGACGCGATCCAAAAATCTGTCGCCCAATCAGGCTACGACAATGTTGGGTACAAAGCTCCGGACGTGGCCTATAACAATCTGCATGGTTGCTGCCAGTATGATCGTTCCGGTGCGCCAAGCACTGCGAAGTCGTGCGGAATGATGGAAGGTGAAGGCGCCAAAAATTGATCCCCCGGGAAAATATTCAGAGAAAAACGACCCCGGCAGTTTCCTGTCGGGGCTTTTTCCTGAATATAGAAATAACGGATCGAACCTGTCTGTCCTGGACAAATCTGTTTCCATCTCGATCAATTTTTATTCACATGAAACTACTAATTAGGTTATCAGGTACAAGTTTGTTGGCATTATTAGCCCT
>CALEYM010000435.1 GCA_937926185.1 uncultured Bacteroidota bacterium
AAAAAAAATCTGTCCAGGTGGCTTGCAGTCTGTACAATCTGCTTCTTTTCATGGGCAGGCGGGTATGGGCAGGACTGTTTCAAGATTAACATGGCACAGTCGGCCATAGTACTGGATCCCGGTCCGGCAATAAAATTGCCCGATCATGCAGATACCGTGAGGTTATCCTGCAACAAGTCGATTATTAATTTTTCCATAAAGGTCGATTTCCAGCATAATCTGGAAAGCTATTTTGAAGACAGTATTCAGATGATCGGCATTCTGATGCACAAGGGCACCACCTATCTGATGTATTATGATAAAGCGTCCAATACTTTTAAACTGAACAACAACCTGCCCAATCTCGGCGCAGGCAATTACCTTTTAACCGTTACGTCCACTAATTGTGCTCCAACCGGCGCACCTTGCAACAATTGTACGATTACGCACAGCATCGATATCGCGTACAACCAGGACACCAACCTGGACGTTTCCATTACACCCGATCCCAATCCTCCCGTCCTGAGTTGTGTACCCGGCAGTAAAGTAACGCTCACCGCCCCGGCAGGGCCGAATAAAAATTTTAAAATGCAATGGGCGCGCCTGGAGGGCAATGAATTTATCAAAATAATCGGGGCCACTTCCAATACATTAACTGTCACTAAAGCCGGCACTTACCAATATATTTTATCCGGGCCGGGCGGATGCTCCGGCACCAATATCATTACGGTCAGCCCGCCGCAGTTACCGAGTGTGCTGATCCAGCCCGATACACAGATGCTCGATGCCTGCATGCAACAGATCAAAGGCGTCAGCGTAAGCCAGTTCGGCTCCGATCCGGACAATATAGCGTACGCCTGGACAACCTCGGGCAGCGGCGTCATTACAAGCGGCGATACCATGCCCAACCCGGAGATCAGCGCGCCGGGCATTTACACTTTGGTCGTCAACCGCAAGGACAACGGATGCGCCGACACTGCCGCCGTAAGCGTCATGCTGGGCAACATCCAGATCGTTTCTGTAAATATTGCCAAAAGTCCTAACCAGGAACAACTGGATTGCCGGGTAGATGAGATTGAACTGACGGCAATTCCCAGCCTCTCGTCCGGCGCCTCCGGCTTTCAATTTCTATGGTCAAGCGGAGAAAAAACACCGGAAATCAAAGTGAAAACGCCCGACACTTACACGGTCACGGTCACGGCCGATGTAAACGGATGCCGGGGCTTTTCCACCGCTGGCATCACCCAGAATCTCGAACTGCCGCTGGTATTTGTTCAATCCTCCCGCGACACCATGTGCCCAGGCGAAACGGCTACCCTGCTGGCGCTATCCACGGAGCCGGGCGACTTCAGGTGGGGCGACAACTCCATCAATAGCATGTACACCGCTATTCCACCCGCCGACGGCGAAAACGTATATGCCGTGACCTTTACCGCCGCCGATAACGGTTGTACCGCATCGGCCACTAAATCGATCATCCGGATACCTGCGCCTGAAGTCAGCTGCCCCGACTATACGATGACGGTAGAAAATGACGGGCGGCAAAGCTTGGGGTGCCATGCCGGCAACGACGAACTGATCTGGGTCACATCCTCGGTCAATGTCAAAGACATTCCGGCTTTAGGCTCCGGCATGGTCAACGACCAGCTTTTCGCGCTCATCCAGGCGCGCTCGCCGGGCTCCGTGCTATATTCTTTTTATGCTAAAAACGCCGGTTGCACCAGCGACCGGACGGATGTACTGGTAGCGGTCGTCCCTAAAACTTTGGATGGCATTTTTATTCCTGAACTGATTACCCCCAACGGCGACGGCATGAATGACACGTGGAATATCGTGATACCCGATCAGGTGCAGAACCCGGAGGCTTACACCCTGGCGCTGTTCTCGCGCAATGGCGCCCAGGTATATCAGGGCACCCTCGCCATGACCTTTCGGGCAAATGAATACCCTGACGGCGTTTATTATTACGTGTTGACCAAGCCGGATGGCGAAAAACTAAACGGCGCGGTTACGATTTTGCGTCGGCAATAACGAATTGAAAAATAATCCTGCATGCGTATACTTACCCTTTTAACGGTACTTGCCGGCCTGATGTTGCCGGCAGCGCCTTTGCTGTCCCAACAGACGCCATTCCTGAACCACTACGGCTGGAATCCACGCTTATTCAACCCGGCAAGCCAGGGAGGCGTTAATGGAGGCGAGATCGCGCTGGCGTACCGAAACCAGTTTACTCAACTCGAAGCATCCGTACGCCCCAGCTCCTACCTGTTGCATGTCGACGCATCCGCCTTCCTGCCTGAACGCATCGGATTTGCCGTGCAGTTGCTCGGCGATAAAGCCCACCTGCTCAACCGTTTTCAGCTGAGCGGTTTTTTCGGGTATCACCTCATCCAAAGTAACCGGATTCGTTTGTCCCTTGGCGCCGCGGTTGGCTACCTGAATCAAAATTTTGACTTCGATGGCGTGCGGGTCAGCAATATCCAGGACCTGGACATCTTCGATAACCGTTTGAATACCGGGCGTTTCGACGGAGGGCCCGGGCTGGCCTTCGAATACCGCCTCGATAATGGCTCCTTTTTTGCCCTCGACGCGGCGGCATCGCAATTGTTCAGTAGCGACATTACCATTCGCAAATCCAGCGCTACCAATGCCAACGGCGTAGTGTACGATATGATCCCGCATTTGCTGGCCAATGGCCGTTTCCGGTTCCAGGCTGGCGGTTTTGCCCTGGAACCGAACGTGATATTTCGCGCGCTTTCCGGAGACCGGCCGCTTAAAGCCGGCGTGTTTGATTTTAACCTGAACGCTTATTTTTTAAAAAACAACCGCCTGATGGTCGGGGCCGGTACCCGTACCGGTACGGGTGGCTTCCATTTGCAGGTAGGCGTAGCGCCTACTGTCGATACGCGCATCAATTTTTCCGGCGAATTACATCCTGCTCTCGGCACAACCTTTGA
>CALEYM010000436.1 GCA_937926185.1 uncultured Bacteroidota bacterium
GGGGCGGCAGTTTGTCTTCCACCTTGAGATTGCCCCAGCACTTGTTGTTGTTGTTGTCCGGGTCGGTCACGCGCACCTGGTAGGTTTTGCCAATGTCGCCGGGGCCGAGCACTGCCGGTACCCATGGACCGTTGCCGAAAGGCGCCGTTTTGTCTAATTCAACTATGTAGTCGTCGTAGCAGCCATACGGGCCGCCTTCCAATATTTGATCGGCGCCGACTACCGCTTCGCAGTTTTGATCAACCGATACCTGCACCAGGTCGTTGCACACCAAAGAGCCGATCGGGTTGGGGTATTCCAAAACGGTCACCGTGAAGCAGCACGTAGCCGTATTGTTGTTCACGTCGTTGGTAATAAAGCAGTTGGTGGTCGTTCCGATCGGGAACTCGGATCCGGACGGCAGACCAGCCGTTTGCGTCACCGGGGGATCGCCGGGGAGCGCGTATTGCACCTCTACGTTCGGGATACGGTTGGTAATGAACGTGCCGGAGAAAAGGCCACCGCTCGAAGCGCCGGGGGTAAGGGTGAGTTGCCCCATAACGATCGGTGTGGTGTTCGAACAGCTGGCGCCGTTGTACACCAGCGACGCGGCAAGGCCGAACAGGTAAATGCCGCGGGTTTGGCCGGGTGCCAGGCTGATCGGCTGCAGGATATTGACCTGCGAAAACTCGGAGTTGGGGCCTGCCACCACCACGGAAGCCGGGCCAACGGAGGTCCATGCAGCCGGGTTGGTGTTATTGCCCACATAAGTAGTCGCAGTGGTCGTATAATACACGCCTACTTGTTGTGGAGAAGTTACCGTACCAAAACCAAAGGTACCGAAACGCACCTTAAAGCCGGTGAGCTGAAGCGGCGTCGTACCATTGTTGGTCAGATTGAAGAAGTTGCCGCCGGGCAGGTTGTTGCCGGCTACCGAAACCACGCAACCGCCGCCGTGCGGTAAAATGGTGGCCGGGAAGGTCACCGCCGCCGCGGGTTCGAAGTACGGGCAGTTGTCCGTTGCCGTCACGTCGTAGCTGAAGAACGTGCTGCAGGCGCCGGGGCCCAGGTTCAGCGTCACATTGGACGGGCAGGTGATGGTTGGAGCCGTCACGTCAACCACGTTGACCAACTGGTTGGCGCTGGAGTTGGTGGCCCCGTTGGCGATCAGATAGGTCTGCCAGGTGATCGTGTGCGTGCCCTGCGGCAGGTTGGGAATGGTAATATTGGCCGGCAGCGGGAACGTCAGGTTCGTAAAGGCGCCGCCGTTCACGTTCCAGCGCAGGCCGTTGGTAATACCATCGGCGCAACCGGTCGGGTTGAAAGTCGGCACTGCTACCGTGGCCGTGGCCGAGCAGGTGCCCGGATCGGTGCCCACGTTTACTGTAGGACCAGGGACCGGCGTGCAAAGGGCGGGTTGGGAAAACTCAAGGCAAACGCCGGCGGTCACGGAGGCCGTGTTAAACCCGATCAGGGTGGACGGACGCGGCGTAGCGGCGCCAATCACGCCTTCACAACCCACCGTGGCGCTCAAGCCGTTATCGAAGGCGGTTTGTGTGCCGCCAAAAACGGTGTCGAAGTACTTGAAGCGAAAGCGGTTGTTGGATTCAAACAATTGAATCTGGAAGGTGATCGTCTGGTTAGCCACATCGGCAAAGTGTCCGGCATTGAACCATTCGATCGAAAAGATCCGGTTGGGCGCCACGCCGTCTACGCGGGTGTAAACGCCGGCATTGGGCGCCGTGGCGGTGTTGATGTCCAGGTCGTCCCAGAATGGGAGCATGCAGGCGCCGGCAATAGCAGTAGGCAGGGTTGTATTACCCAAACCGCGGTTGGTGCCTGGCAAAAAGAGCATAAAGCCGTTCGTACCAATGTTTACCGTGGTGTAAGAGACCCCATAATATAAAAAAGGAAAAGGCAAGGCTACGTTGGCGAAAATCACGTCGTCGCCTTGGCCGAGGTTAGTAGAGCCGGCCTGGCCTTGTACCTGAACGTAAGGGTCGTTACAAGCGATTGCCGTGTAGTTTAGCGCGGGGCTGCCCTGAGCATTTGCCGCCTGGGAAAACACCAGCGTCAGCAAAAAGGCGCCCAGCCATTTTACAGGCCTGAACATACCTGTAGCGATTGAATTGGCAGGTTGTGTTAATTTCCTGATCATGAGAAAATGTTATTTTAAATGATTAAGCCGTGTCAAACAATGATACAGCGCGTTTATTTTTTTAACAGATTGACGGCATCCTGGTAATAGCCTGCCCACACCGCCGGGGCCAGGTTGTTCGGAATAGGCACCGAGTCCGATGCTGGCGTGGGCGTGAATTTTGCATAACTTTCGTTGATGGCGGAGTAAACCGGCTGACCGGTGCCCAGGGTCACTACGATGTCCTCGAAGAATGCTTTTTTAAATTTAAGCGCGTCCGTGGGATTAGACCCCATTTGCGACTGCAGTTGGGTGATTTGCTGATCCAGCAGGTTAACCGCCACGTCGGACACCACCCAGCTGGCCGGGTCGGTAAGGACATTGGGCTGCGGGCTGCCGAACTGAGCGGAAGCCTCTGCCGGTTTAAAAAACAAAGCTCCCAAAACGATGGCGCAAGCCATCAGGCACTTTTTGATAAAAATCCTTTTCATGAGAATAAGATTTATAAGAATAAATGTGTTAAAAATGAATATGTTATGACTCAACTATTCGAAGAGCTTCACTGCGGCTCCCTTTGAATTTTTGAGATTTTCCACCGCCTTTTCGAGGCGCTTATATGCCACGTCATATCCGTTTGTCGACAGCTCGATGTCATTTAGCGTTTGCTCCCAGCCCTGCGCCAAAGCCGGATTAGCAATGATTTCCGGCGTGTCGCTGTCTTTCACTGCCGCCGGATTCACTCCTCCTTCCAATGCGCGGATAAGCGTCCGCACTTCTTCCACCATCACGGCGCCCTTTTCCGGATAATTTTGCAACTGCGATTCCAACTCGGCAAAATCCAATGCTTTCTGTTTATGCGCTTCCGGCACCTTCGCCACCTCCTCGCGCAATGCCAGCACATTTTTACTGAACCGGTCGTATGTCTCTTCCACTT
>CALEYM010000437.1 GCA_937926185.1 uncultured Bacteroidota bacterium
TCTTTTTCCCCACCTTTGCCTCCATAAAGACATACTTCTATGAACATGACTGAAACACCCATTGCCGGGCTTTGGGTTTTTGAACCCACGGTTTACTACGACGAACGGGGATATTTTTTTGAAAGCTACAACCGGCGGGTATGGGCGGAAGCCGGCATTGATACCAATTTTGTACAAACCAACCAGGCGCGCAGCACCCGGGGTGTATTACGCGGTTTGCATTATCAGGTGGAGCCGATGGCCCAGGCCAAGCTGGTGCGGGTAGTGGAGGGCGAGGTACTGGATGTGGCGGTTGATCTGCGGGATGGTTCGCCGACTCACGGCCAGTGGTATAGCGTACGGCTGAATACGGAAAATAAACGGCAGCTTTACGTTCCGAGGGGGTTTGCGCATGGCTACGTGGTGCTCAGCGAAACGGCAGAGTTTGTGTACAAATGCGACAACTATTACTCTAAAGCGCACGAAGGCGGCATCCGGTTTGACGATCCCACACTCCGGATCGACTGGCAATTCGACCTTGCCGGGGTTATCGTATCCGAAAAAGACAGGGCATTGCCGTTTTTGGGCGAACACCGGCGATAATTCCGGATACGGTATTCCATTTTTTTAAGAAACTTTACCACCGCGCCGGCTCTCAGCCGGCGCTAAACGGTAATTTTTTCAAAAAAATGAATACGTATGAAACGGATCATTACGCTCCTCTCCCCGGTATTGCTACTCCCCTTTTTATTGGGCGCCCAATCGAATATACATCCTACAAACCCGATTGTTGCCGAGGTATTGCTTGGCAACTATGACCCTGCCAGTTTCGCGGCAGCAACAGCCATCACTGAACCGGCCATTATTGCGGCCGGCATCGACGCCGGCATATCGCCGGACAGCCTTAAATCCTATATCACCCGCTTGAGTCAGTTCGGCACACGCAACTCGGCTTCAGACACGCTGTCGCCAACAACAGGCATAGGCGCGGCAAGGCGTTGGGTGTATCAAAAATTCGAATCATTCAGCGGGCAAAATGAAAACCGCTTGCTGGTGTCTTATCTTCAATTCGATCAGAATATCTGTGACGTGGGGCAACACCGCAACATCATGGCCGTTCTGCCCGGCAGCAACCCCGCCCGAAATGGGGTGATCCTGATCGAGGGCCATATCGACAGTCGCTGCGATATTTTATGCGACACGACCTGCCCGGCACAGGGTGTGGAGGACAACGCTTCCGGCACCGCCCTCGTGATGGAACTGGCCCGCGTAATGGCGAAATATACCTTCGAAAACACCCTTGTTTTTATGGTTACCACGGGTGAAGAACAAAACCTGGTGGGCGCCAGGGCATTCGCCCAATATGTGAAAAACAACAATATCCCCTTGCGCGCCGTACTGAACAACGACGTCATCGGCGGCGTGATTTGCGGACAAACCTCTTCACCCCCCTCCTGTTCCGGCTTCAATACCATCGACTCCACCAGTGTCCGGTTGTTTTCATCCGGCAACTACAACTCGCCGCACAAACAACTGGCGCGGTTTATCAAACTGCAATACCTGGAAAATATCCTGCCCATTACTCAAGTGCCCATGAATGTGCGCATCATGGCTCCGGAAGACCGCAGCGGACGCGGCGGCGACCATATTCCCTTCCGGCAAAACGGCTACCCCGCCATGCGTTTTACGGCGGCAAATGAACACGGCGACGCCTCAAACGGGCCAGCCTATACAGACCGTCAGCATACGTCCGACGACATTCTGGGCGTGGACACGGACGCCGACGGCGAAGTGGATTCTTTCTTCGTACAATTCAATTACCTTGCGCGCAATGCCGTCATCAATGGCGCGGCGGCGGCCATAGCCGCACGGAATGTGCCGACACCGCCTGATTTCTCGGCCATTCGTTCCAATGCCGGCATCATAATCGTGGACATTACCGATACGGCCAACACTGGCGTTTACCGCGTTGCCCTGCACACCATCGGGCACGACTGGGATACCGTGTACACGCTGACCGGCGCTACCCAGGGCGCGTTCCCGGCGCCGCCATCCGGCATTCTTTACGTGAGCGTCGCAGCGGTGGACGAGGAGGGCGCAGAGAGCCTTTTTTCCGGAGAAAAACTCATTTTGGTTACCGGCACCTCCGGGCCGGAAGAAGAAGAGCAAAAGGCGGTTCATCTGCTACCAAACCGCCCCAACCCCTTCGATGAGGCTACCTGGATTTCATTTTGGGTAAACCAGATGCCGGAATATCGCCGGGCGTCGATCCAGATCACCGACATGCAGGGAAAAATTGTCGAACAAATTCCGGTAAAGCTGCAAGCCGGGCACAATGAAGTACTGTACACCCACGGCTATGGCGTTCGCGGCACCTTCACTTACGCCCTGCAAATCGATGGCAGAATCGTCGATGCCCGGCAAATGGTGTATGCAAATTAAGAGGTTTAACGGGTTGGCGGGTTGGCGGGTTGCGTAACACCAGTCATCGGCTTGAGAACGGAATACCCACTATCCAACGTCCGGCGTGACAACCCGGTATTCGCATCACTGCCCATCGCCCGCTGCCCACCGCCCCGGCTCTGCTTCCCGTATCAATTCAAACACCGCCTCGAAAACGTCTTCCGCCTGCGGTTTGCTGAAATAGTCGCCGTCCTGCCCATAGCCGGGGCGGTGGTCTTTGGCGGAAATGGCAATGGGCGCCGAGTCGAGGTAGCGGTAACCGCCCTGCAGGTCGAGCGCCTGCTGCATGAGGTAGCCGGTGCCGCCGCCCGCGAAATCCTCGTCGAGGAACACGACGCGGTTTGTTTTTTGCAGCGATTTCAGGCAGGTTTGCGGCAGGTCGAAAGGCAGCAGGGTTTGCACGTCGATGAGTTCGACTGAAATGCCGTGTTGGGCAAGCAAATCGCAGGCGTCTTCGGCCACGCGCACACAGGAGCCGTAGGTGATGAGCGTCAGGTCGGCGCCTTCGCGGAGCACTTCGGGTACGCCGAGCGGCACGGTAAATTCGCCGATATTGTCGGGCAGACGCTCTTTCAGGCGGTAACCGTTCAGACATTCGATCACGATGGCCGGGTCGTCGCCGCGGAGCAGGGTGTTGTACATGCCGGCAGCCTGCGTCATGTTGCGGGGTACGCACAGGTACATGCCGCGCAAGGAACCGAGCATCATTCCGATGGGCGATCCGGCGTGCCAGACGCCCACCAGGCGGTGTCCGCGGGTGCGGATGATGGCCGGGGCGGCCTGCAGGTTGTTGGAGCGCCAGCGCAGTGTGGCCAGGTCGTCGGACAAGGGCGAGAGGCCGTAAATCAAATAATCGAGGTATTGTATCTCGGCGATGGGGCGCAGGCCGCGCATGGCCATGCCGATGGCCTGGCCCATGATGGTCCATTCGCGGATGCCAGTGTCGAATACGCGCTCGATGCCGTATTTCTGTTGTATCCCACGCATGCCCTGGTTCACGTCGCCGATCTGACCTACGTCTTCCCCGAAGGCAAAGAGTTCGGGGTATTTTTCAAAATTGGCGTCGAAGCAGGCATTCAGGATTTCAAAGCCGTCTTTCACGGGCGAGCCGTCGGAGAAGCGGGCGGGCACAGCCGGTACGCGCAGCGCCGATTTGGGCGTTTGGCTGTACAGGTGATCGCTGTACCAGCGTTCGCCGTTGGTTTTTTCCCCTTGCACAAAAGCGTCGATCTGTTCGGCGGCTGTTCCGGTTTTTCCCCGGAGCAGGAAGGCAGCGCGGCGGGCTGTTCTGGACAGTTCGAAGCGCAGCGGCTCGCGTTTTTGTTCCAGTTCGGCAGCCAGGGCGGCCAGCGCCGGCACATCCGGCCAGGCGCCGATGGCTGCCTGCAACGCGCTTGCCAGTTTCTGCCGGTCGGCGGCCACGGCGTCGTGGTAGTGCCGGTAGGCGCGTTGGGCGGCGTCGGTCACCGCGCGTTTGGCCTCGGCTTTGATGGCGTCAATTTCTTCCGCGCTGGCAATACCGGCGCTGATCATCCATTCGGCCATGCGGCGGTTGCAGTCGTATTCTTCTTCCCAGGCGAGGCGTTCCGGGCTCTTGTAACGCCGGTGGTCGCCCGAGGTGGAGTGCCCCAATTGCTGGGTCACTTCGCGGATGTGGAACAGGGCCGGCCGGTGGGTGTCGCGCATCCGGGCGATGCCATCCTGGTACAGGCGGCACAGGCCGGGGTAATCCCAGCCGCTACCGGTATAAATATCGATGCCGTCCTCGCCTTCGAAGCCGCTCAGAATGGCAGAGATATTCTCTTTAGTGGTCTGGTATTTTTGCGGCACAGAAATACCGTAGCCGTCGTCCCATACGGAAATGGCCAGCGGCGCCTGCAGAACGCCTGCCGCATTCACGGTTTCCCAGAAGGCGCCTTCCGAAGTAGAGGCGTCGCCGATGGTGCAAAACGCCACCTCGTTGCCCTTGTCGGAGAGTTGTCCGGGCAAACCGGGTAGTTCCCGAAATTTTTTGGAAGCCAGCGCCAGGCCCAGGGCGCGGGCCATTTGGCCGGCGGTAGGCGAAATATCCGAGCTGATATTGTATCGGTTTTTAAGGTCGAGCCAGTTGCCATCCTCGTCAACGAAGGGTGTGGCAAAGTGACAGTTCATTTGCCGTCCGCTGGAAAATTTGTCGTTTTCCGGATCGCCGTACAACTGGCCGAAAAAATCGTCGAGCGTCATCAGGTCGAGGGCCAGCATCAGCGTCTGGTCGCGGTAATAGCCCGAACGGAAATCGCCTTTGCGCCAGGCTTTGGCCATGGCTACCTGGGCCACTTCCTTGCCGTCGCCGATGATACCGAAATTGGCGCGGCCCGTCAGCACTTCCTTCCGGGCCAGGATGCTGGCTTCGCGACTGAGGCAGCAGATGCGGAAGTCGCGCAACACTTCCTGCCGGTATGCTTCGGAGACAGCCGGTTGTTCTGACCGGTTGGCGGTATGGGGCGCTGTTTTTGTGTCGACCATGAGCATGCTTTACGGTTAGGGCAATGTAGATTGGCTCAACCGGCCTTGTTGTCACAATTCAGATTTTTGTTTGGCCGGAACGAGCGAACATAAAGGACGCACAAAAGTACAACAAAAAAATCAGCCTTTGGCCAAATTTCGTTTTGTATTTATTTTTGCCAGGAAAAGGGAAAATTAATTTTTTTAACTGCCTGACTTGCCAAAGATATTTTTGAACTAATTTTGCGCCCTAAAATTCCCCCGGTAGCATTTGTCACCACCATCTTTGACCAACCACCTAACTATGACACACGAACCGAAAGTAAGGTATAGCGACGAAGATCTCCTCGAGTTCAAGCAGATCATTGACAAGAAACTGGAGAAGGCGCTGGAAGAGCTGGAATTTACGCAGAAACAAATCGACGAGTTGAACGAAAACGGCTTCAACCAGCAAGGCGGCGACTGGTACGACGATTCGTCGGCACATACCGACCTGGAAATGCAACAACGGATGGCGGCGCGTCAGCAACGCCATATTCAGGACCTGCGCAACGCCCTGTTGCGCATTCAGAATAAAACTTATGGCATCTGCACGGTGACCGGGCAACTGATCGACAAGAACCGTCTGCGGCTGGTGCCGCACGCGACCAAGAGTATCGACGGGAAAAATATTGCCAATGCCGGCAAAGAATTGCCTACCGAGCCGGCCACCGATGCCTTTGGCAACCCGGAAGAAGAAAGCCGCCCGGCAGCAAAACCAATCGGCGATAAAGTGCGGCTGCCCGGCGGAAAACGCCCCGCCGCGAATAAAGAAGACTGGGAAATGGATAATGAAACCCTGGAAGATGCCGGCTACAGCAACCGGCAAAAGTTTGACGACGATGACGAATAGAAGATAGCATTTCCCGGAAATAAAAAATCCGCGTAAATCCGCGTCATCCGCGTATCCAACCCTCTACGGGCGCCGCTTTCGAGGGATGGATACGCGGATGATGCAGATTTACGCGGATTTTTTTTGATGTGTCACGATCAAATCCGGATAACCGACCGCACGCTTGGCGGCAACAGGCGCTCCTCCGAGTTGCCGTCTTTATTTTTATCTTTAAATTCCTTCGGCAATTCTTTGAGCAGGGCGCCGATCTCATCGATGCTCAGTTTGGTGCGCAGGCTCACCAGCGCAAAGGTCTCCGGCTCGCGTACCAGGATGACGATCTTGCGCAGTTTGTTGCGGCGTTCTTTAGCCCACACTTCCACCCGCGTCTGCTTCTCCCGAACGCTCAGCATGCTCTCCAGATGCCTTTTCCGGGCTTTCCTGGAAAATTTTTCCACGTCGCGTTTGGTCACCGGCGAGTCCTGTTCTTCAAATACCAGCACCCGCGCCTTGCGCACTTTACGGATCAGTTTGCGCTCCGTCTTTTCTTCGGCAAACCAGGAGCCTGCATGGATCGCCCAGCGCGGAACGCTGAAAGCAATGGCGCCGTCGTAGTCCTTGTACTTCCAGTAAAGGCCATAATCCTGGGCCGACAAATTCAGGCCAAGCAGGCATAGTATGAAACTCAAGAGATATGTTTTCATGGCTTAGTCTTTTTCTTTTTTAACCTTGTTCAGGTGTTCAGCGCCTTTAATATCCAGGTCTTTGGACAGATAAGAGATTTTGTCGAGGTCAATTTTCCCGGTCAGGCTGAGCAGCACAAACTCGTCGGGCGATCCCACCAGCACCAGCAGTTCGTTGATGATATTGCCATTGTCTTTGGTCCAGATCCGGACGTTTTCCTGGCCATCGCGAACAGTGAGCAGTTCGGAATATTCGCCCGCGGGCACCTTGCTCAGGGCTTCCTTGTACAGGGCAACGCCGTTGTCGATGCTGTCGGAGGTGAGCACGCGCAGTCCGGTGAGGTCGCCAACCACTTCGCGGAATTTTTCCCAGTCCTCGTCGTCGGTGCTGATCTTCGACACTAAGGAAAACATTTTGGGACTGACAGACACTACCGTAAACCGTTCATCTTCCATATACTGGTTGAAAAAACGAATGATCGCGTCGTTTTGAGCGGGCAATGCGGCGGCCATCAGCACAAACAATGGCAGCAGCCAGAAGAATTTTTTCATAGCGAAATTGAATTTTTAAAGTGTGAGAAGGAGGGTTTATGAGGTTTATGAGGTTTATGAGGTTTAGAAGGTTTAGAAGGTTTAGAAGGGGTTATCCGCTGATTTCTTTTTTCTTTTTAAAGAGGATATCCACGGCTTCCACTTCCTGCAGGCCTTTGCCGATCTCCTTTTTGCCTTTGTTTATTTTATTGGAAACCAGCGCCAGTGCTGCTTTTATCTCTTCGAGGGCCTGTTCGGGGTCTTCGTAGGTATCCTCGTTGACGGTAGACGGTGGACGGTGGACGGTAGACGGTGGACGACGCCCCGACACCTTGGGAACGGACGGCGGTGGGGTCTGGGCTGTTTTTTCTTTTTCCATTTCCGGCGCTGTGACAGCGGATGTTGTCGCGGTTGGTTGCGCCGTTTTGTTTTCGGGCGCCACCAGTGCTACCGGGGTATCCGGCGCTAGGGGTTGGCGGTTCATCCACCAGATACCGGCGCCGAGGAGCAGGGCGACCGAGGCGGCGGCGGCCCGCCAACTCAGGCGGTAGGCGGGGCGCGGGGCAATGCGCATCTCGCGACCGGCGGGCATCTGCACGGATTGCTCCGAGCGAAGGGCGCGAAACAGTTCGGCTTCCTGGCGGTATTGCTCCGGTATGGGGTCAGTACTGAAAAACGCCTTCAACAGGCGCTCTTCCTCGAGCGTAGTTTCGCCCTCCCAGTATCGGCTCAGCAAATCGGGAATATCCGGTTTGTTTTTCATAATACTTTCTTTTATGGGTTGAAAGGGATGCTTATTTCGGTTTTCAAGAGCTTTTCACGGATGGTTTTCCGGGCGCGGTGCAGGTTGACTTTCACCTGGTCGAGGGTAATGTCGAGCACCGCGGCAATTTCTTCATAGCTTAATTCTTCGATGTCGCGCAGGTGCATCACCAGGCGTTGTTTTTCGGGCAGGGCTTCCATGAGCCGGCGCACCCGCGCGGCCATATCGCGCAATTCGGTTTCCTGGGCGGGGGTGGGCTCGGCGGCGCTGTGCGCGGAGAGGCTGTCGAGCGGCAAAGCCCGGCGCTGGGTTTGTGTGCGGGTTTTATCGATCGAGCGGTTGCGGGTCAGGGTCATGCACCAGGCTTCCCAGTTCTGCACGCTTGCCGTTTGTTCGTCCGCCGATTTCCACACGCGCTCCAATACTTCCTGCACCACATCTTCCGCCTCGTGGGCGCTGCCGGTAATACGCAGCGCGAAGCGGTATAGCTTGTGCCGGATGGGAAAAATTTGTTGGTGGAAAATCGTCCAGTTCATGCCCTTGGCGCCCGGTTAATGGGGCAAAGATTTTTGTTTTCATCCGGTTTTTAGGCGTTTTCGGAGAGAAGACGCGGGGGGCGGAGCGATGTTACAAAAAATGCGGAATTTTTTTGACGGTACAAGAGTATTCGTCGGACGACAAATTCGTCCGACGAGTAACAGGCAAGTTACGTTTGGCCAACCTGAACTTTAAGAAAATTTTAAATGTATTTTAATTCAAAACAGGAACTAAAACCGGCGGCAAATCCGTTCTCCCCCCGAACTTTAGTTAAAACCATTAAAAACGCCCTCCGTATGTACAACATGTCTGAAAACAA
>CALEYM010000438.1 GCA_937926185.1 uncultured Bacteroidota bacterium
CTGATCCTGTACGGACAGAAAACGGGGGTGTTGAAGTAGTTGATTTGTTGATTTGAGGGGCTTAACGCTCGGGCCCTCAAATCAACAAATCAACACATCAACAAATCAACACCAGTTCACACCCCCACCACTACCGCGATGAACGTCCCCTTTCCGGGAGTGGATTCAATATTGACCCGGCCTTTCAATACGTCTTCGGCGCGGTAGCGGATATTGCTCAGGCCGATACCGACGCGCGCGTCCGGCGCCTGGGGTTGAAACCCCCTGCCGTTATCTTCCATGGAAAGTACAATTTGTTTGCCTTGCCGGAGCAATTGAAGGTGGGCCTCGGTGGCATGGGCGTGTTGCATCACGTTGTGCAACATTTCCTGGGCGATCCGGAACAGATTGATCTTGGTCAGCTCGTCGAGGTGGCCATTCTGGAAATTGCTGTAAAAATGCCACTGAACATCCGGGTGATTGCGGCGCAACCGGCTAACCATGCCTTCTATGGCTTGCGCCAGGCCCAGTTTTTCCAGCGATTTGGGCATCATGTTGTAGGCCAGTTCGCGCATTTCCTCGTGCGCCTGGTCAATATTATTCATCAGGTCGCCCGTTTCCTCATATATTTCTGGCTGCCCTTTCATGCGGTCGCGCAGGGCAGCCAGTTTCATTTTTGTGGAAGACAACAAAACGCCGATACCGTCGTGCAGTTCCTGCGCCACGCGTTTTCGCTCCGTTTCCACCCCCAGTACCAGGGCGTTGCGCCGTTCGGCCAGCATGCGGTTGCTGGATTCATAAAAATCCCTGATTCGCAATACGAAAAGCATGGAAACGATGATCATTTCCCAGATAATACCGGCCAGCAGCAGCCAGGGCGTGTTCAATTGTACGCCAAACGGCGAAGCGAACAGCAGTGCCGACAAGGCCGTATGCGAATACCCCAGCTGCTGAAGACAGGTAAGCACGGTGGCCAGGCCGTGCGGCGTAAAGGCGATGATGAACCAGATTTTTTCCCGGTCGCGTTGCCGGTAATAGCTGTAGAATACCAGGCTGGTGATGGCTGCACAGGTGATCAGCACGTTGATGATCAACACCTTGTTGAGACCCATAAATGCTTCCGGCCGGTTGCGAAGCAACAAACTCACCCCCGCTGTTGCCAGGGCTGTTGCAGTCAGTAAAATCAAGCCCCAATCGAAGTACCGGTAACGGCTTTCCGTTCTGAAATGATACCGCACGAACAGTAAACCGCTGACGAGGCTCAGATTGAGCACCGCGGGCGTCAGCACCCGGTAGTCCCATTCCGGCCACACCCAGTACCATATTCCCAGATCGTTGGCAATAAATATGGCGGTCAGGAAAACATAACTGTAAAATAACCATAAATGGCGCTCCCCGACGATGGAAAACAGCACCGTCAGCGTGAACAGGTATACCAGTACAAAGGCAAAAAATAAAATACTGGCCGCAATCTCGACCAGCTTGATTTTTAATTTCCAGTGTTCTTCATCACCGACGGAAAGGGAAAAATTGGCCGGGTAATACGAGGAACGGGAGTATAAATATACCGTGTTGATCTCATCTGGCGGCAGAGGCCAGGTGAAAATCAGATTGGAATAATTCAGCTCGCGGGAATCCGGCGGTACGAGCATGCCGGAAATCTGCGACACTTCCGGGCTCCCGGGGCCATCGGCATAAATAGCGAGCGTATCCAGATTCGGATTATTACATTCCAGTAAAATAGACAAGGGGAGTTCCCGGTCATGCCGGATTCTGAATCGCATCCAGTAACCGGCCGTCGACAACCCAAAAAAGGCCCCGTACCGGGTTTCCAGCGGCCGCCACACCGAATCCGGCAGGGATTGCGCCTCTTCCAGTTCCCAGAAAGAGTCCCGGGGCTGCTCCACATATTCGATGTATTTTTCCGGAAAAGACTCCCACGACGCCGACATGCTGTCTAACGACAGCAGCAATTGGGCCCTGACACCGGCGCTCCACATCAGGCAGACCGGCAGCACCCACAAAAACACCCGCGGATTCTTCATAGTATGTAAAGATCAGTCCCCTGGAACTCCCGCAAAATTGCAGCCGGAAATACTAAGAAACAGGTTGATCCGGGGTTAAATTTTAAAAATAGCGGCTATACGGGAACAGTCCCACCGGTTTCGGGGAGTAAGGCCCGCAAAAAAATACCGGAAATCAGGGAGTAATATCGCGGGTTCCGGCGAGACTTTTTGTGCCCGGAATATCCCGACTTTTGAGGCAGCATTTTGTGGCGCCATACAGGGCACATCAGCCCTGGATAAAAGTCCCCAGGCGCCTGTAATCCCACCAACATAACAACCGGGCAAAACCCATTCTTTTGCCGGGGCAACCAACTAAAAAATACACATTTGCACACGAATAGGGCCAGGCCGGTGTAAACCGAAATGGCCCGTTTTTTTTGTTGATTTGTTGATTTGAAGCGCCCAAGCGCAAGGCCCTCAAATCAACAAATCAACAAATCAACAACACCCCCGCTGCCAATTTGGCATACTTCACCGGCAGGGCATAATAATTGCAGAAAATGGCGGAGATTCATCATCCCGTTTGCAATTTGCTGTAAAACAGCCTGATCATGAAAAATAAACGCCCGGACTCAACGAAAGAAGCAGTAATGGACAATAACACCGAAAAGGCGGAAAATTCGCCGGAAGAAAACCGGCTCACAGAACTGGAGGCTAAGCTGGAAACCTTAACGCAACAGCTCGACGAATCGCGGAACAAGTATTTGTACCTGTTCTCTGATTTCGAAAATTTTAAACGCAACGTCGCCAAAGAACGTCTTGAACTGCAACAAACGGCCGGACGTGACATCGTGACAGCCCTGCTACCGGTTCTGGACGATTTTGACAGGGCGGCCAAAAACGGCGCGCTGAATGAGGGCATGGCGTTGATCCATCAGAAAATTACGAACACGCTGCAAACCAAGGGCCTCACGCTACTCGAAGCCAAAGCCGGCGACGACTTCAATCCCGATACCCAGGAAGCCGTGGCCGAAATACCCGCCGCGTCCGAAGAACTGAAAGGCAAAATAGTAGACATCGTTGAACAAGGCTACCAACTCGGCGACCGCATCATCCGGTTTGCGA
>CALEYM010000439.1 GCA_937926185.1 uncultured Bacteroidota bacterium
TCATAATTGCGTTCATTTAAAGTGTTGCGACTGATGATGGTTGAATACCTAAAAATACGGCGAAATGTAATATTTTTTCCAAACCCTTAATGCGGCGGGATTTATTCGGCTGAAAAAAAACAAATTACTGCCCGGAACAGTTAAAGTAAATATCCATTCTGGTACAAAAACAAAACACCGCGGTTTTATCGTATGAAGTTTAACTTGCTCCCGGTTTTATGAATTTTTAAATGTGCGCTTATGTTAACCCTCCGGCCGTTTAGGGCGATTGCCCGTGTTTTGTTCATCCTATTGGCGATTGCAACGTATTGGACCAACGTCGCCGGTCAACGGCCTTTCACGTGCGAAGATCAGTTTTTCCTGACCCTGAGCACCACGCCGCCCGCGCTCAACGAGGTGGTGATCGACCCGCTGACCAATGCAGTCGTATTTAAAACCATCAATGCCAACCTGGCCATCGACGTCAACGCCGCGGGGTTTCGCACCACCGATAATCTGATCTATTGCATCAACCCAAACGACGGTACCCTGGTGCGGCTGGACGCCGACGGGCAGGCCGAGGCCCTGGCCAAGTTGCCGATCAATCTCAACCATTCGTATTTTGCCGGCGACGTCACCCCCGACGGCCGTTACCTGATCCTGCTCGGCACGCGTTACTATCTCACCGGCCTCGTTCGCGCTGCCGACCTGATACGCGTCGACCTGGAAGACCCCAATTACGGCGTCTCGGTCATCCCGCTCAACCAGCCGGGGCAAATTTTCGACATCGCCTTCCACCCCGTTACGGGAGAGTTGTACGGTTACGACTCCGGCACCCAGCGCCTCGTCAGGATCGACATAGACGCGGGCCTCATCAGTTTTGATTTTCCGCCTTCGGGCGTGCCCTTCAACACCGGCAGTTTGTTTTTCGACGCTTACGGCAGGTTGTTCGCCTATGGCAGCCCCGATTTTATGTCGGACCAGAATAGCCTGTACAACATAGACCCGGTTACCGGGGCGAGTACGCTGCTGTTTAAAGGCCCGCCGGCCACGGCGTCCGACGGCTGCTCCTGCCCTTACACCGTTCAGCTGAGCAAAACCGTGGAACCCCGTCAGGCTTTTCCCTGCACTACTGTTGAATATACCTTTGAAATCGTCAACACCTCCCGGCGCCTGCAAACCGGCATTACGCTCGAAGACCGCCTGCCAGCCGGTTTCACTTTCGTATCCGTGAGCAACAACCCCCTGGGTGGCTCCGTGCTCAGCCAACCCGGCGACAACTTTTTCCTACTCAGTAACGTCAACCTGCCCGAAGGCCGGTTTGAAATAAAAATTTTGGTGGAGGTAGGCGCCGTCGGTACGGGCATATATCGCAATCAGGCCGTGTTGCAGAACCTGCCGGCCTCTCTGGGCGGCTTCCGCTTGTCCGACGATCCGACCACCCCCATAGACGGCGACAGCACCGCTCTCGTGATCCAGGCTTTTGCCTTCGATTCCATTTTTGTACAAAAGGCGATCTGCGAAGGTGAAAACCAAATCCGCCTCGACGGACAACCATACGCTGCCGGCGCAAACGGCGCCATCGGCTACAACTGGCAGGACGGCAGCAGCAAGTCGTATTTTGATGCTATGGCCCCCGGCAATTACCGGCTGGTCTTGTCGGCAGGCTGTGATACGGCCTACGTCTTTTTCTCCGTCAAATATTCGGCGGTTTCGGTGGAAATACAGCACAGCGAGGACATGAGCGACTTACGCCTGGGCGATAGCCTGTTTCTGCGAACCACTGTTTTTAACACGGAAAATCAAACCTTTTACCAATGGAAAGACCCGCAACCCGGCTCATTGCGCTGCCCAGACTGCGCCGACACCTGGGTGCGGCCTTTCAACGATATCGAGTACACCGTGCGGGTTCAAAACGAACTGGGCTGCACCGACTCCGCGACCGTGCGCATACGCGTGGATAAAAACAAAAACGTCTATTTCCCCAATGTTTTTAAACCCGATGGCCAGAACACTGCCAATGCTTATTTTTACCCTTCCGGCGATGCCTATACCCAATTATCGTCCCTGTCGGTGTATTCCCGATGGGGAGAATTGCTGTTCCAGGCCCGCGATATTGCCGTGAACGACATCAACGCCGGCTGGGACGGTATGTACCGCGGTAAACCCATGTCGCCCGGCGTGTATATCTGGGTGGCGGAGGTGGCTTTTCTGGATGGGGAAAGGGTTATTTACAAGGGCGACGTGACATTGGTGCGGTAAAGGGGGCGAAAACCACCTTGTTTTACGCCACCACAAACTTCCTCCCGTGCACATCCACCACATCTTTGCTATTGGGCAGCTGGGCTTTTGTGTGTTGAAATTCAAAGGAGTCTCCTTTCGACAAGCTTTTCAATTGGGTCATCATTTCGCCGGTCAGCAGGTTGGAATTACCCTTTAGCGTGCTTGTTTTGCCGTTTTTCGTCACGTACAGGGTGAATTGAAAAACTTTCGAGCCCGTTGCGCAGCCTTCCACCGTTACTTCGGTATGGCTTTCAATCTCCTTCCGGGTGATCTCACCGCCGAATTTTCCGGCAAAAACCAAATAGGCGCCGCCGTAATCAGCCCCGATGGCGGCCTTAGGGTCAGTCCCGGGGTTTGTAGCCCGATCGGATACACTGGCCAGGAAACTGGCAGGCAACAGGATCAGGGTCAGATACAATACATGTTTTACCTTGTTTTTCATGACTAATAAGTTTTGGTGAACTGTTTTTTTTACAAACGTGCACCTCATTTTAGCCCGAAAACAGGAAAGTGTAGCAACTACCGTTCAGCGGAGACCGAAAACCTGTTTTTTGCCTTGAACGCCGTTCGGCTTCTGTTTTGGTCGTTGGTCTACCAATCATGAAAATTGTAAGTGTTTATGCATGCGATAAGCCGTCTGCTTGTCGCATTTGCTGTTCCGTTGCTTGGAAAGTTGACCCAAGTAGGAGTCGTTGCAACCTAATGATCCGGGGATACCGTTTCTTCCAGCCGCTGAAATAATATGACTTCATTTCCCTGCCGGATGGCAATCCTGCTGCAGTGCGACAAGTGCGTAAAGTGATAGGGTTTTTTAACGTCAAAATCGCGGTTGCCGGCAAGTTTGAACTTCCCGCTGCATTCCACCTCGCCCTCCCGTGAATATCTGGTTATCTGGTAGGTTTTTCCGGATGGTTGCAGGCAAAACCAGGATCCGGCCATCTCTCCGCTCAACCATTGGCTGTCGTTTGGAATATTGGCGGTTTTGGGTGGGGCAGGCAGGGTATTCTGAACATTCTCCAGGGTGTATACCATCGTCGGGGCATGTGCCGGACGACTGGCCGATTCATTGGCAGAGCCCGCTTCCGCGGCCGGAATTACCGTTTTGTGGGAAAGGAAATTGACATTGCTGATGGGCATCGGTTTGAAGAGCCAGGCATAACGAAGCAGCAACTGATATTTGAGGGGTGGCTTTCCTGCCAGAATGCCTGTTCTGACAAACCGGCAACAATTGGTGCCGTTCAGGACAAACGGACCAAACAGAACAGCGCCCTGCGCTTGCAGGGCCCTGATTTTATTCAAGGCGGCGTTTATATCGATAGGGCAATAGGCCGCGTATAATTTCCCGGCACCCAAACATGATCTGTTCTGCTGTATTTCATTCAATATCTCCTCAAAATTCGCAATCGCATCTCCTGTTATCCTTGCCTTGGTCCGGATGGTCAGATTTTCGTCTGTAACTGCATCCCGTATTCTTCCGTATTGGTAAGGAGCATGGTACCTTCCGCAGTCAAAATATAAACATTCACCGGTATTTCGGTCAGCCAGAATCAGGGCGGCGTGGCCGACTTTATAGTGAAAGTTTTTATTGAAACCCAGCCATCGCATGGGCGTATCGTACCAGGAACCGGTCTGTTTGCCGATAAATTCCGGCCACGCAACAGCTATGGCCATTCCGTTGTGTGCGCTCCTGCTCATATTGAAAAATGAATTGAGTTTATTTACTTTTCGCCGGCATCGTGCCAAATACAATATCCCAAAGCGGGCTCGTGACGCCAAATGCCCGGTTGCCTTCCCTGTAATGATGTATATAGTGATGCATCCACAAATAACGGAGCCTGTTTTTTGGAGGGCGCCTCAGATGTATAACGTAGTGTACAAATTGATAAAAGGCAAATCCTGAAATAAATCCCGGAGAAAAGAACCAGGCGTATTTGCCGATGATAAGCCAAAATAACAGGAAAAAAATACAGGCAAGGATTATGGCCAGGGTCAATGGCATGGCCAGCCGTTCCTTGTCTCTTGGAAAGGCGTGGTGGAAGCCGTGTATCTTGAATTGCCAGCGGCTTTTGTCTGTATACGTTCCGGAATGGTATACAAACCGGTGAATCAAATATTCAGAAAGCGTAAAG
>CALEYM010000440.1 GCA_937926185.1 uncultured Bacteroidota bacterium
GAGGCACGGAGAATAAAACTCCGTGCCTCCGTGGTGAATTAGAATAATCTACAGCGGGGTAAATATGGTGTCTCACTTTACTTCCGGCACTTCGTTACACGCCCTCGTCTCATAACTCATACTCACCGTCGCGTTATCTTTCAGCCGCGTCACCACCACCCGCAGGGTTTTGCCGCAGACGCAGGGTGTATTGGCGCCTTCATACAACACCGCGCCTCTTTCCAGCCATTTTACCTGGAAATGTTCCGAGGCGTAGTAGTTCAAATCCGGGTCGTAGGGATTATAAACGGTAAGCGCCTCGCCTTCGCGGAAGCAGGGCGCGGCGAGGATGGCGATTTTCGGCACGGCCACTCGCGGCGTGAGTTCTTCGTCGGCGGTCATAAACATATCGTAACAACCGGCTGCGGACACGAAAAGAACGCCGAAAAACAGGTAAATGAGGCGCTTGAGCAAATATGTGGAGGCTTTCATCGCAATGACAGATTTGGTGAAATGATCCGTTCAATGGTTAATGAACAGCCGTAAAGAAACCCCTTTGATTTTGCAAAAGCACTGATGGGGGAGAGGGGGAACGCTGATGCTCGTCAGCAAGTGCTCAGTGACACTTAAAATAATCGAACGGCTCCAGGCAATCGAGGCAGCGAAACAGAGATTTGCAGGCGGTGGAGCCGAATTGAGAGATCATTTGCGTGTTGGTGGAGTGGCAGAAAGGACAGGCGATGGCGTGGCGTTCGCCGAGCAGGGCTTTTTTGTCGAGGCTTACCTGGGCGGGGGGGGCGATACCGAAATCCAGCAGTTTTTGCCGGCCCGATTCGCTGAGCCAGTCGGTTGTCCAAGCTGGACTGAGCACCGTGGTGATTTTTACCCGCTCAAAACCGCCTTCCTGCAGGGCGGCGCGGATGTTGATTTCTATGGCATTCATGGCCGGGCAGCCGCTGTAAGTAGGTGTGATGACGACTTCCAGCGTTTCGCCGCCTTCCTGCCAGCGTACATCGCGCAGGATGCCGAGTTCGGCGATGGTAAGCGCGGGGATTTCGGGATCGCAAACGTCGTCAAGCAATTGCCGCGCGTGTTGGAGGCGCGATTGGGCCGGCAAAGTGGAAGAATCCGTCATAAGAACTGGAAATTTCAGACAAAAATAAGCCCGAGAATCATTCAAGGCAGCACAATAATACGGATATGCGGTGGGTCATTCAACGATTACATGGAAAACTTGCGTCGTGATGGCAATCCGTAATCCGCAATCCGCATTCCGCAATCCTACAGGTATTTCGTCGAATTTTTTTCGATCAACACCTCTTTCAGTTCTTTCAGGAAGGCGTATTGTTCTGGCAGCACCCGTTTGAAGGCTTCTTTTACGGCAAAAAAAGCGCCATTTTCCATTTCCGGCAGGAGGTTTTTGATCTTTTGCCGGGCTTTTTCCTTTGCCACCCGGTAGTCCTCGTAGATCAGCGCCCGCAGGGAGGGCAACTCGTGCCAGTCGGCTTCAATGGCGATAGCTTTGCGCGATTCGCCGTTGGCGCCGGTTACCGGTTCCAGTTCGATGCAATTCGCCTGGCGTAGCCGTTCCGGCGTATCTTCGCCGGCGCTCAGCGCCTTCCATTGGGTGTCGTCGGGCAGCGGTTCCTGCGTCTGATTGACCAAAAACACTTCCAGACCGGTTTCCCGGACCCGGTAGATAAATACATCGACTTGTTCGTTGGCAGGCATTAATTAAAGGAAGTTAGACTGGCCTGAATAATTGTGATGCAGAACACGGATTCCGCTAAATGGTTGTTTACACGCGGCGCTTTTGGACGAATGAGGCGGCAAAGAACGGAATTAATGTGGTCAATGTGGTCAATGTGGGCAATTTTTTAATTGCCCACATTGCCCACATTGACCACATTTTTAAATCCTTATCGTCTTCACCTTCGGTTTTTCCGGTTTAGCCGGTTGGGGGGCGGGGTTGGCGCCCGGTTGTTTTTGTTCTTCTTTTAGGCGCAGGCGTTCTTCCGGCAGCAATTCGTCTTCCGGTTGTTCGGCATTGCCGTCGTCGGCGGGAAGATCGCCGTATCCCCGGCGGGGATCCATCCGGTTAAAAAACTGTTCGAACAAGCTGTCCATGTCAAAAAAGCCGTCCCGGTTGGGGGAGCCGAAGGGGGAAAAATTGAAAAAACCCGATCCGCCCAGTCCGTTAAAGCTGGTATCGACATGAAAATAGAAAAAGGAAGACGAGTCCGGCGATACGTGCCATTGGCCGCCCTGAAGACTGGTGTCTGCGGGTATGCCGCGCCGCATTTGTTCATCCATGCGGCGAAGCAATTGCTCAAACCGGTCGCTCATCGGGTCGGCGGGCTGCGTTTGGGCGCAAGCCAGGAGGGGTAATGCCAGCAGCAGCGCCGGCAGTAATTTTTTCGCGAAAAAAAACGGGTTATGCATAGCCAAATGTTTTTTGAACAGCGGCACAAAGTTACGTTTTTTTAGATTAGACAATAATGACCATACTTTAGCGCCATGAACATCGCGATCATCGGCGGCGGCGCGGCGGGTTTTTTCGCGGCTGTCACGGCGGCGGAACGTTTGCCGGCGGCCCGGGTTGTCATTTTCGAGCGGGGCGCCGGTGTTTTGCAAAAAGTAAAAGTGAGCGGCGGCGGTCGCTGCAACGTGACGCACGCCTGTTTCGACGCGAGCGAACTGGTGCGGAACTATCCGAGGGGCAGCCGGGAGCTGCTGGCGCCATTCCTGCGATTCGGCCCCCGTGAAACCGTTCAATGGTTCGAACGGCGCGGCGTACGCCTGAAAACCGAGGCCGACGGTCGAATGTTTCCCGTCTCCGACAACTCCCAAACCATCGTCGATTGCCTGTGGCAAGCTGCCCGCGACGCCGCCGTGGTCGTGCGCACAGGCGCGCGGGTGGAGCGCCTCGAACGCGCGGGCGAACAATGGCGCATTCACCTCACCCGCCAACCCCCGGAACTGGCCGACCGTGTGCTGGTGACCAGCGGCAGCAGCGAAACCGTGTGGGCCATGCTTGCGCAATTGGGGCACGGCATCGTACCGCCCGTACCCTCCCTGTTTACCTTCAACGCGAAAGACGGACGCCTGCGCGATCTGGCCGGCGTTTCGGTACCGTTGGCGGCAGTCCAGATCGAAGGCGCGCGGCTGAACGCCGCGGGGCCCTTACTCATCACGCATTGGGGTTTTAGCGGACCGGCCATCCTGCGCTTGTCGGCCTGGGGCGCCCGCGAATTAAACCGCCTGAACTATCATTTTTCCTTAAAAATCAATTGGCTGGGCGAAACAAGCGGTCGGGACATATTCGCAGAACTAAACCGGTTCAAGTCTGAAAACGCTAAAAAACTGGTTGCTGCTCACACGCAATTCGGCCTGCCCCAACGCCTGTGGGAACGGCTGACTGCCGCGGCGGGAATATCCGCCGCCCTTCGCTGGGGCGATGCCGGCAAAACGGCCCTGCAGGCGCTGGCCGCTCAACTGACTGCCGGCATTTTTGCCGTGAACGGCAAAAGCACGTTCAAAGAAGAGTTCGTCACCGCCGGCGGCGTCGACCTGCGCGAAGTCAATTTCAAGACCTTCGAAAGCAAGTTGTTTCCCGGTCTTTTTTTTGCCGGCGAAGTGCTTGACATCGACGCTATTACCGGCGGTTTCAATTTTCAGGCGGCATGGACCGGCGGTTGGGTCGCGGGCAATGCGATGTGAGACTTACTTGCCAAACACCGCTTTTCCCAGCGCCAGAGTCCGGTTTTTATCGCGCAATTCAATCCAGTACGTGCCGGCGGGCAGTCCGTTGCGCCGGATTTCCGGTTTGGGGCCGGCCACCGGCATGGCGCGCAATATGCTGCCCCTGGCGTCATACAGGATCAGTTGTTGCCCGGGCTGGAAGATATGGTCCAAATGCAGCGTAATTTGTTCAGCAGCCGGGTTCGGCGTTATGTTTATGACCGGCAGACTGAAAAGTGTCTTTGTACCCACGGGTAAAAAGTCTTTTTCCACCGTGTGGAACACCGTGTTGGTGCGCACCGGGGCGTTGAAATCGAAATAAATACCGGCGCTGTTTTCGATGAGGGTTCCGGGTGGGTTATCGCGCTTCTGGCCGATTTTAAACTGAACGAAGCCGTGCGAAGCCCTTTCGTTGACGTGCGAATCGGGCAGCATGATGTTCGGAAAAGTAATAGTGAGGATGCCCTGTCCGCCGAGCGACCAAAAATGGTCATGACTGGCCACGCCACGTTGCAGGGTAGCGGGATCGAGCCAGGGCGACAGTGTGTCGCGGATCACCACCGTAAACGCCGTATCGGTGCCGGTATTCTGAAAGCGAATCAGGTATTCGAGGGGCTGATTGGCTTCGATGTGGCGTTCGTCGTGCACGCCTTCGGGAAAAGCCTGTTTGTCGTTCGGGTCGTAAGCGCCGATCACCGGGTGGCAATCCAGATCGTGGAACGGGTCGCCGGTAAAGTTGGGGAACTGGTTGAGCATACCCGTGCTGAAACCGCCCGATGGGGTGTTGACACAGCCTTCCACGCCCAGGGCCGGCTTTTGAGCCCCGAACGGGTAACCCGGTTCCTGCTCTGCGATCAGCCGCCAGGTGCTGCCGTCGGCGGGCACGGTTTCCGCCTGAATACCGCCGGCAGGCAATTGAAACATGCCCGAGCGCGTGATCACGTGATCGTCGACAATGATAAAATCGAGCGCCTGCGGCATGGGAGCCGTGCCCGTATTCCGGATGAAAAAGCGTACCGAATCGCCTTCACATTCCGACGATACCTCGATTTGAGCGCCCGACCAGCCCGGCAGGTTCAATGCGCAGATGGTGTCGGGGAAAATATGCGCTTCGGCGCAAAGCGTCTGCCCCAATTCGGCCTCACAGCTGACGGTTGCGTATAGTTTGAAACTGCCGCATTCGCCCGCGGGTAC
>CALEYM010000441.1 GCA_937926185.1 uncultured Bacteroidota bacterium
ACCGGATAGTACCATCTAAACCTTCCAATTACTTTTATTTTTACCAACCTTCTCCAATACACAGCGCGCAATTTTTTTTCTAAACAATTTAAATCAATCAAAAATATGAAACGGAACTCATACCCGCTATTCCTGCTCGCCTGCTGGCTGTGGTCAGCCGCGGGTTTGAATGCGCAAACGCCCGTTGCGCATTACGACTTTTCCGGCAGCGCCAAAGACCAGTCTGCCTTTGCCAATCACGCCGCGGTCAACGGCGCCACGCTCACGCAGGACCGTTTCGGCTGGTCGAACAGCGCCATGAGCTTCGACGGCCTGCAAAGCGCGGTGCGCGCCGCCAACGCCGCGCAGCTCAACAGCCCGAAGGCAACGGTCAGTTTCTGGATACACGTGAAGGCATTTCCCGGCCAGGGCGAGGGCTACGTGATCTCTTTCGGCGGCTGGCAGGAACGGTTTAAGTTATCCTTGCCTTCGCACGGCAAACTGGTGTGGACAACCAACGGCACAAACGGCATTTCCGACATGGATTCCGGTACGCCACTGCCGCTGGACGCCTGGACGCACGTGGTGGCAGTACACGACGGCGCGAAAGACCTGATCTATGTCAACGGCGCAAAAGCAAACGAAAAAGCGGTGACCGGCGACCTGAACAACACAACAAAACCGCTGGGCATCGGCTACGACGCCATCGACAACGCCAATTATTTCAACGGCGCGCTCGACGAGGTAATGTTTTTCGACGTGGCGCTCGACGACGCGCAGATCGCCGCCCTGTACGCGGCACAAAATACGGCGCCGAACATACCCCAGGGTCAGGTTGCGTCCTATTCCTTCCGCGGCAACGGCGCCGACGGTTCCGGCTACGGCAACCACGCCGACATTCAAAGCGGCGCGCTGGGCGCCGACCGTTTTGGCTATGGCGCAGGCGCCCTGCTGTGCGACGGCGCCTCGAGCGAAGTGAACGCCCCGAATGCTGAACAACTCAATTCGGATGCCACTACCGTCAGCTTTTGGGTAAAAGTCAACGCCCTGCCCGGCAACGGCGAGGCCTTCCTGTTGTCGTACGGCGGCTGGCAGGAACGCTGGAAAATTTCCTTGCCGCCGCACGGCAAACCCGTGTGGACGACCAACGGTTCCGGCGGCATTTCCGACATGGATTCCGGCGACGGCAACGAATTGCCCGTCGGCGTTTGGAAACACGTGGTAATGGTACACGACGGCGCCAAAGACAAAATATTCATCGACGGTGTGCTGAAAGCCGAGAAGAATGTAACCGGAACGCTGAACAGTACGGGCAAACCGCTGGGCATCGGTTACAACCCCATCGACGGCGGTAACTGGTTCGACGGGGCCATCGACGAAGTGCAGATTTACAACTATGCCCTTACCGATACCGAAATCGGCGACTTGTACTCGGACCAGTCCACTTTCCCCGGAATACTGACCGACCTGGTAGCCCATTACAGCCTGAACGGAAACGGCAAAGACGATACGCAATTCGTCAATGACGCGGCGGTTGATGCGGCGGCAACGGCGGTGGCCAACCGCCACGGCTGGGGCTCCAATGCCCTGAAGGGCCATGCCACCGCCGCAAATTCGGTAGCCTTGCAGTCGGACCATACAACGATCAGCTTCTGGATAAATCCGAATTCATTCCCCGGCACCGGCGAAGCATACCTGCTGTCGAACGGCGGCTGGCAGGAACGTTGGAAAATTTCCATGCCCGCGCACGGCAAACCGGTTTTTACCACGCACTCGAACGGCGCCTGCTGCAGCGATATGGACTCCGGTACGCCGCTTAGCCTGAATACCTGGACACACGTCGTGATGGTGCACGACGGCGCGAAAGACATCATTTATTTCAACGGCGCCCAGGTGAACGAAAAAGCCGTAACCGGCGCCTTGGATAAAACCAAATACCCGCTCGGTATCGGCTACGACCCGATCGACAACGGCGGCTTCTTCGACGGCGCGCTCGATGACGTACAGATTTACAACCGCGCCCTTTCGGCCCCGGAAGTCGCAGCCTTGTATGCCGATCAAAGCCCCGCGCCCATGGTGGGCGGCAATCTGGTGGCGCATTATCCGTTCAGCGGCGACGGCTCGGATGTGACGGCTTACAGCAATCATGCTTCCAGTCCGACGCTCGCTCCCGACCGATTCGGCAAATCCAACAAAGCGGCTTCCTTTAACGGTTCTACGGCGGCGGTAACGGCGGCCAATTCGCCACAGCTCAACTCGGCGAACATTACCATTGGTTTTTGGGTGAACGTCACGGCGCTGCCCGGCAGCGGCGAAGTCTTTCTTTTGTCGAACGGCGGCTGGCAGGAACGCTGGAAAATATCCCTGCCGCCACACGGCAAACCCGTTTTCACCACCCACTCGAACGGCGCCTGCTGCAGCGACCTGGATTCAGGGACGCCGCTAAGCGTTGGCACATGGACGTACGTGACCATGGTGCACAACGGAACGAATGATATCATTTATCTGAACGGGGTAAAAGCCAACGAGAAAAGCGCCCCGGGCGCGCTCGATCAAACGACCAAACCGCTTGGCATTGGCTACGATCCGATTGACAACAATTACTTTTTCAATGGCCTGCTCGACGAAGTGCAGATATACAACGTGGCGCTTTCCGATGCGGAAATCGCGGCCCTGTACGCGGCACAAAGCCAGCCGCCAATGAACACCGACAACGAAGCGCCCGACGCGCCGCTCAACCTGACGGCTGCCGTCACTTTCACCAACGTGCAACTGTCGTGGCTGCCCGCCGGTGACAACGTGGGCGTAACGGCCTACAATGTGTACCAGGATGGCGCGCTGATCGCCACAACGCCCGCGACGACCCGTTATGTATCGGGGCTTACCCCGCTGACCGACTATGTTTTCGGCGTAAGCGCCGTGGATGCAGCCGGGAACGAATCGCCGACGACGACCCGCAAAGTCACTTCCGGGGAAGACGAAACGCCGGATATTACGCCGCCGACAACGCCAGGCAATCTCAAGGGCAATGCATCCGCCAACTCCGTGCTGCTTTCCTGGGATGCTTCCACCGACGACCGGAAAGTAGCCGGTTACGTGGTGCTGGTGGACGGCGTATTTTTCGACTCTGTTTCAGCCACTACCCTGTCCGTTCTGATTGGTGGTCTCGATCCGCAAACCCTGTACACATTCGAGGTATACGCCTTCGACGCTGCCGGCAACAATTCGGCCCCTGCGGAGGTTACCCTGAGCACCACCCAACCCATCGACACGGGCGAACCCGGCATGGTGGCGCATTATCCGTTCGACGGCAACGCCAACGATGCCACGCCCTACCAGAACCACGGCGTCATCGGCGGTAACCCGGTGTTTGAAAATACCACCCACGCCGGTGGCGGCCAAAACATCAAATTCGACGGGATGCAGGATTCGGTACTGGCGCCCAATGCCGTGCAACTGATCTCCGACTATGCCACGGTTTCTTTCTGGATCCGCGTGGATGGGGATGTTCCGCCGGGTATCGGAGAATTCTACGTTATTGATTTCGGGCACTGGGATCAGCGCTGGAAAATATCACTGCCGGGACACCTGAAAATCGTGTGGACGACCAACAGCAATAACCTTCAGTTTCCCAATTTCATCTCCGACATGGACAGCGGCGACGGCAACGAAATGGTGAAGGGTTTTTGGTGGTATGTCACCATGGTACATGATGGCGCCAATGATATTATCTATGTAGACGGTCAACAGGTGAATATCAAACCGGCACTGGGCAAACTCAACAGCACCGCGCGGCCGCTTTGTTTTGGCAACAACCCGATCGAGGGCGGGCAATATTTCATCGGGGCACTGGATAATGTGAAAATTTATAACAAAGCCCTCACCGCCGCTGAAATCGCCAAGCTGTACCAAACGGGCACGACCGGTATCGAAGACTTGTCGGGTAATGCGCTGCGCAGCGTTGTCCGGGGCCTGGCCCCCAATCCGGTCACGGACCGCTTGACGGTACAACACGAATTTCCCGCCAATCAGCCGCTGCAGGTTCGGGTGTTCGACGCGCAGGGCAGGCAGGTGAGCCACCTGAACTACGATAAAAATGAGATCCCGGCCGGGCAGTTCTCCCTGAATGTGGGGCACTATCCGCAGGGTATGTACTCAATTAATTTTGTATTTGGCGGCAAGAACCTGGGTTCTGTGCAATTTAATAAACAGTAATTCAATCATCTTTTGATCATGGCAAAACGTTTTGCACAAAATCCGATTCTCACAACAAAGGATATCAAGCCCAGCCAGCCCGGCCTGGTAGTGGAATGTGTGCTGAATCCGGGCGTATTCCGTTTTGAAGGGAAAGTCTGGCTCTTGTTGCGGGTGGCGGAACGGCCTGTGCAAAAGGAAGGCATGGTGTCTTTCCCGGTACTGCGGGAGGACGGCAGCATGCAAATTCTCGAATTTGAGAAAGAAGACCCGGATGTCGACTTGTCCGACGCGCGTTTTGTCGTGTACAAAGGCAAATCCTACCTCTCCACCATTTCTCACCTGCGCCTCGTATGCAGCGCCGACGGAATACATTTTTACGAACCCGGTGATTTCCCCACCAAGATTTTCGGTCAGGGGCCACTGGAAACTTTTGGCATCGAGGATAGCCGGGTGAGCCAGATGGAAGGCGCTTATCACCTGACTTACACCCAGGTGTCGGAAAACGGCGTGGGGGTGGGCTTTATGCGCACCCGCGACTGGCGGCATTTTTCCCGCGAAGGCATGATCATTCCGCCGCACAACAAGGATTGCGCCCTGTTCGAGGAAAAAATCGGCGGTAAATACTTTTGTTTGCACCGCCCTTCGGGCATCGCGCTCGGCGGCAATTTCATCTGGATCGCTTCTTCGCCCGATCTGCTGCACTGGGGCGGGCACCGCTGTATCCTGCGCACCCGCGAAGGCTGGTGGGACAGCGCCCGGGTTGGGGCCGGCGCCGCGCCGATAAAGACCAGGGAAGGCTGGTTGGAAATCTATCACGGCGCCGACCACAACCACCGGTACAGCCTGGGGGCAATTTTGCTTGATCTGAAAGACCCTTCCAAAGTTTTGGCCCGGTCGCATCACCCGCTGTTCGAGCCCGCGGCCGATTACGAACTCACCGGTTTCTTTGGCAACGTGGTATTCACCAACGGACACCTTGTGGACGGCGACGAGATCACCATGTACTACGGCGCCTCGGATGAGGTGATCTGCGGCGCCACCTTGTCTATCGAAAGTATTTTAACAGAGATTTTAGCCGCGGCGTAAAACATGTTACAAAAACTGACGCACGAATTCCGCTTTTTCAACGCGCACCCCCTCGGCATGCGCATGTTGCTGCTGACCAACCTGATCTATGCGCTGGTAATGCCCATTGTAGAGCTGTTTATCGGCGCCTATATCATGCGCAATTCGTCGGATATCAGTTTGGTAGTGATCTTCCAGCTGGCCGTTTACACCGGTATCCCGCTGACTTTTATGTTCAACGGTTTCATGCTGAACCATATACGGATTGCCTGGCTGTATTCGCTGGGCATGCTGCTGAGCGGGGTGTCGATGTTTGCCATGATGTCGCTCGACAAGCTCGACACGCCCGGCGTGTTTGTAGCCGGTTTGATCATGGGCCTGTCCTATGGTTTTTTCTGGGCCAACCGCGACTTCCTGGCGCTCAACACGACGAAAGACGACAACCGGAATTACTACTACGGCGTGGAAACGTTTTTCTACACCATTGCCGGCATCGTGGTGCCGATGGCGGCGGGCGCTTTTATCGCCACGACGGAAAAAAACGGCTGGTTTGGCGGCAACGTCAACGTGGCGTATTACGGTTTGACGGTTTTCGTTTTCGCGTTGTCGGTTTTGGCCTCCGTACTAGTGCATCAGGGGCAGTTTCAAAACCCGAAACGGGCGCCCTTCCTGTTTTTTAAATTCGACCGGCTCTGGAATAAAATGCTCGGCCTGGCAGCCCTGAAAGGCGTGGCGCAGGGATATATCGTGACCGCGCCCACCATGCTGATCATGAGCCTTGTAGGCAAGGAAGGCGCGCTGGGCCTGATACAGGGTATCGCGGCTTTTCTATCCGCCATCCTGCTCTATGTACTGGGACGCATCACCGGGCCTAAACACCGCCTGCTGATCTATGGTTTCGGCTGTGCTTTATTTGTACTTGGCGCTTTGTTCAATGCAGGGTTGTATTCGGCCACGGGGGTGATTTTGTTTGTATTGTGCCTGTTGTTTGCGCGTCCCTTGCTCGATATTGCGTATTTCCCGGTTCAGTTGAAAGTCATAGACACGGTAGCAGAGAAAGAGGGCCGCAACGAGTTTGCCTATATTTTCAACCATGAATTCGGTCTGTACGCCGGCCGTTTGTTCGGCTGCGGGTTGTTTATCGTGCTGGCGCGTTATGTGAGCGAATACGCCGCGTTGCGCTATGCGCTGCTGGTGATCGCCGTAGTGCATTTTATGGGGTGGTTTATGATGCGGAAGATTGTGAAGGATTTGGGGAAAGCCTGAGAAAGAGAAATATGGTTTTGCCCGCCGTAGATAGTTCATTTTCACCACGGAGGCACGGAGACACGGAGACGAGAGGGGGTTAGACGGGATCAAGCCTAAAATCTTTTGTTTGAGAAATAGATTACCGATGAGAAATACTATAACTTTTATTCTGCTTGGTCTCCTCTCAGGCTGTGCCGTTCAACCCGCATTCACCCCCTCGGCCACGCCCGTCGCCCAACGCCCCATCCCGCGCGTGGAAAAAATGCCCAACCACCCCAAACCCTACGCGTACAAGGACTGGCGGCAAACCGCGCTGGATTTCGACCGCCTGGCTTTCGACCCCAACCAGAAAGGCGAATTTTGGCCGTTGATCTGGTTCGACAAAGCGGGCCGCAATTTCCCGGAAACGACTTTCGGCCTGTACACCGCCATGGGCGACGTGCGCATGGGGCCGGCGGTGAACAACGGCGAGAACCACGAAGCCCTCGGCGCGCTCGGCGCCGTGCTGGGCGCCACGCTGGTGGGTATCGATAAAAGCAAACAGAACGGCCACAACTACGTGCGAATGCTGCGCAACTATTTCAACCGCGACAACGGCTGGAACGTCGTCATGAATTTTACCAACAAAGGCGCGCATATCGGCGGCGGTTACGGCAACGACTTCTGGTACGAGGTACACAACAATGTACTGTTTTACAGCGTCGCGAATTTTTATCCGAAAGAGGCCGGTTTCGACGACATCCTGCGCGCGATAGCCGATCAGTTTTACCGCTCCGATTCCGTGATGGGCAGGAATTACAGCTACTCCTATTTCGATTTTAAAAACATGAAAGGCGAACGCAACCACATACCCACACAAGAGGACGTGGCCGGCGGTTATGCCTTTATCCTGTATTCAGCCTGGGTCAAATTCGGCGACGACAAATACCTGCGCGCTGCAAAAAACGCCCTTGACGTGCTGTATCACCAAAAAGAAAACCGCTTCTACGAGGCGATGATGCCGGTAGCAGCCTACGTGGCCGCCCGCATGAACGAAGAGGCCGGCGCGAACTACGACATACAACGTTTTCTCGACTGGACCTTCGATGGCACAGCCGTCGGGCGCGAAGGCTGGGGCGTACTGGCCGACAACTGGGGCGGCTACGACGTAAGCGGACTTGCGGGCAGCACCGTGCATAACGGCGGCTACGGCTTCCTGATGAACACTTTCGACCTGATGATGCCCATGTCGGCCCTCGTGCGCTACGACCAGCGATACGCGCGCGCCGCGGGCAAATGGGCGCTCAACGCTTCCAATGCCGCCCGCTTCTGCTATCCGTATGAAATACCTGATTCCCTGCAGGCCATCCCGCAACACAAAGCCGTCACAAAAAATGTGATCGCTTATGAGGGCATAATTAAAGAATCGATCTATCCGGAGCACAAGGGTATTACGCCGTTTGCCCAGGGCGACGGGCCGTTATGGGTGGACGGTAACCCGCAACAATCCATGTTTTCGGTGTACGGCAGCGGGCACGTGGGCTTCTTCGGCGGCACGATCCAAAAAACCAACGTGCCGGAAATCCTGCAAATCGACTGCCGCGCCACGGATTTTTTTAAAAAACAGGAAGCGTACCCGACATACCTGTTTTTTAACCCCTATAACGCCGAAAAAACGGCGACAACTGACCTGGGCGCTCGAAAAGTGGACGTGTACGATACGGTCAACCGGATATTTCTGGGCCGCAACGTCAGCGGCATTTTCCGGTTTTCGCTCCCCGCCGACGCGGCGCGGGTATTGGTACTGGTACCGGCCGGGAAAGCCTGGGTAGCGGAGGATGGCGCGCTTAAGGCTGGCGGAGTACCGGTGGATTACCGGTACGGACAGTGATTCTTTTGGCAGCTCTATATGCCGAACGTACAAAAGGGAAAGGTAGCCAGGTTGTTGGCAATACTATATACCAGGAACACCTGTTAAGCAAACGGAAAGTCCACTGCGAAATAGCGCCGACTCCCCTTACCTTAGCGGCAAATTTCTACCCGGCGCCTTGTTATGCCCGCTTCGAAGAACATCTACTTCACTGCCGCTGCCGCCATTTCCCCGTTGGGATCTGCTGCCTCCGGCGCCCGCCTGCGCAGCGTCGAGCCCGACTACGCCGCCTTCATCGATCCGCGCCTGATCCGGCGCATGAGCCGCGTGGTAAAGATGGGTACGGCTGCTGCCATAGCCTGCCTGCGCGAGGCCGGGGTGGAATCGCCTGGCGCTATCATTACCGGCACCACTTACGGCTGTATGGAAGACACGGAGCAGTTTCTGCACAAAATGGTGGCGCAAAACGAGGAACTGCTCACGCCAACCGCGTTCATCCAATCGACCCACAACACCATTGGCGGCCAGATCGCGTTGATGCTGCAATGCCATGCCTACAACAACACCTTCGTGCACCGGGCCTTTTCTTTCGAACACGCCCTGGCCGACGCCATGATGCTGTTGCGGGAAGGCGAAGCGCCCAACGCCCTCGTGGGCGGCCTCGACGAGATCACCGATTCGCTGTACGGCGTACTGGGCCGCTTCGATCTGTATAAAAAGGAAAATTCTGATCCGGAGGGCACGTTGGCCGGCGAAGGCGCCGCTTTTTTCCTGCTGAGTCCGGAAAAACCGGCTGAACCGGCAGCGCAATTGCTCGATGTGGCCACCTTTTACAAGCCGGAAAACACGGTGGATATGGTAAATGCCTTTTTGCATAAAAACAACCTGAACGCCCCGGATATCGAACTCCTGCTCTGGGGCAAAAACGGCGACTCGCGTTACGACGGACTGTATGAAACGATGGCAGCGCAGGTTTTTCCCGATACTCCCGCGGCTGGATTCAAACACCTTTGCGGAGAATATCCTACCGCCGCCGCGTTCGCGACCTGGCTGGGGGCGCAGATACTCATGGGTAAGGAATTGCCGGAAGGGCTGCTGCCCGGGGGCTGGGTTTTACCCAAAAAGATATTGATTTACAACCATTTTTATAACATTCATCATTCGCTTATTTTGTTAACCGTATGACATGATGACGGATTGCGCCCGACCGTAAACGTAATGCCCGGTGACCTAACGACGCAACGACTGCTATGCTCAGCTTCCGCAACACTAACATCGTCTTCGGCCTCCTGCTACTCCTCCTGCTCCTCTGGGACAGCCGGCACGACGTGCCCTGGTGGGCCTTTGCGCTGCCAGCCTTCGTTTATTCCCTGCTGTTGTTCTACGGCGTCTACTTCATCCAGTCGGGCTTTTTTATGAAAACCCTGTATAAAGGCCCGCCTGACGCCGGAAGGGTAATAGCCCTGACCTTCGACGACGGGCCTTCGGCCGAACACACGCCCCGGCTGCTTGATTTACTGAAAGAGCATAACCTGAAAGTCGCGTTTTTTTGCATCGGCAAAAACATCGCCGGCAACGAAGCGCTACTGCAACGCATGATACAGGAAGGCCATATCGTGGGCAACCACAGTTTTACGCACAATACCTGGTTTGATCTGTTTCCGGCCGGGAAAATGGCCGCTGAATTGCAGGAAACGGATCGCAGGATCGAATCGGTTGCCGGCAAACGCCCGGCGCTGTTCCGCCCGCCCTACGGCGTCATCAATCCCAACGTGCGCGAGGCCGTCCGGCAAACCGGGCACCGGGTGATCGGCTGGAATGTACGTTCCTACGACACCATGATCAGTGATAATCAAAAGTTAATGACCCGCCTGCTGCGGTTGATAAAACCCGGCGCCGTCGTTCTTTTGCACGATCATGGTAAAAAGACCCTCGAAGTGCTGCCGGGGTTCATCCGGACGGCTCGGGAGCGGGGGTATTCCTTCGAGCGTTTGGATAAATTACTCAATGTTGAAGCGTATGTTTAAAATATTCTCCGTGCCTCCATGCCTCCGTGGTGAAAAAACAGTCAAACCCGGTATACTCCTTTTCCTGCATATCCTCTTTTTGCAAATTTCCCTCCCCGCCCAGCAACCCGCGGGCTTCAGCCCCGTGAAAGACGAAAAAACTTTCCGGGAAAACTTCGCGCAGGCCGGTAAAAAGATCCAGACCATCCAAAGCGAATTCACCCAGGAAAAGAACCTGAGCATGCTGGAAGAAAAGATCGTATCGAAAGGGCAGTTTTTTTTCAAAAAAGAGAAAAAAGTGCGCCTCGAATACACCGCGCCGTATAAATACCTGATGATCATCAACGGCGACAACGTGACGGTGCAGGACGATAAAAAGACCAACCGGTTCTCGGCCCGCTCCAATAAAATGTTCCGGCAAATCAACGAGATCATCGTCGATTGCCTGTCGGGCACAGCGCTCGGCAGCCCGAATTACAGCGTGCAGGCCTTCGAAAACAAAAGCCAGTACGCCCTGCTGCTCACACCCACGTCAAAAACGCTCAAAGAGTTTTTTAAAGACATCCGGGTGTACGTCGACCGGAAAGATTATGCCGTGGCCAAAGTGGAAATGAACGAACTGTCGGGCGACAATACGGTGATGCACTTCAGCCGGCCGGTACTGAACCAGGCGCTGGGGGAGGAAAAGTTCGAGGTGAAATGAATATCGAATGTCGAATGTCGAATGTCGAATGTCGAAGTGTCCGTAGAGT
>CALEYM010000442.1 GCA_937926185.1 uncultured Bacteroidota bacterium
GACTTCAAAAATTCCGGGAGAACTTTTCTTCACACTCTTATCTCCCGTTGAAATACTTGTCCGCCTGCCTGGAGCCGGTACTGGTACACACCCGGGGCGATATACCATTCGGCGGGTTTGAAGTGAAAGGTGTGGCTACCCTTAACCTGGTAGACATCGATAAGGGTGCGGCGCACGTGGCCGGCCTTGTCGAGGATTTGCAGGCGCACCGGGCCATTTTGCATAATAGAATATTTGATGTCAAACGTTCCGGACTGGGTTGCGTTCGGGTTGTGGCCGAGCAGGGCGCATTTGTTGTTATCGCCAATCGGGGGGGCGATAGCCGGCACCAACCCGGGGAGGGTTGGGAAGGATTTGCCCATGACGAAATTGGCTACGCCGGGAGCGTTGCCCAGCCAGTCCTGCAGGACGGTGGCGTATACGGAGCGGAAATCGACGCTATGGGGCGGGTCGCCCACCGGGTCGGGGTTGCTCAGGTCAGCGTATTGACCGACAAATCCGTTGCCGATTTCGCCGCCGAACAGCAGGGTGTGCGTACCCCAGCCGTGGTCGGTTCCGCGTGAGCCGTTTTCATAGATGGAGCGGCCAAATTCTGAAAAAGTCATGCCGAGTACTTTTTTTTCCAGGCCGCTGTCGCCGTAGGCCAGGTCATCGAAGAACGAACGGACGGCGCCCGAAACCCAGGTAAGCAGGTTGCGGTGCATATTCTCCTGCGCGCTGTGGGTATCGAAGCCGGTGAGCTCCACCATAAAAATCTTCGTACCCAGATTTCCCTTGATCAGACGGGCTACTATGGCCAGTTGTTCGGCAAAGCTGTTGGCAGCATAAGTGACATGGTTCCGGCCCTTGTTATAGGCTTCCTGTATCACCTCGGCGTATCGGAAAGCGGCGTTGGCTGTTTGGCGCACGAAGAGCAGTTCCAGTTCGCGCGGGGAGGCGCCCAAGCCGGCGGTGGGAAACAATTGCCCGGTTTGAGCGATCTGGTAGAATTGTTGCGGGCTGCTTACCGATAGCGCCATGTTTGCCTGATCGGACTCGAACACGAGATTCGATTGTACGCCGATCTGCATGGCGGGCGGCACGGTGGGCGGCGCTTCCAGGAAGGCCGCGTACTGGTCGCTGAGATAGCGGCCGAGCCAGCCGGTCTGTTCCTTCACGTCGGGGTCGCTGGCACTGGTGATGATGTCGGTAGAGCGGAAATGGCTGTAATTGGGCGGCTCGTAGCCAACGTTAAATATGATCTTCATCATACCCTCGTTCCACAAGGGTTGCAGGTCGTTGGTGAACAGTGGCATCCCGTACTCGGGGTTCAGAGCCCAGAGCTGATTGTCGGGAATAGCGACCGAGGGACGAAGGTTGTAATAGTGGGAATTCCCGCGTTGCACCACCGTGTTCAGGCCGTCGTTGCCGCCGTCGAGGCGGAGCAACACCAGAAAACGGTCGTCGGGTCCGTTGGCCAAGGCCGCCAGGAGCGGCGAAGGCTGAAATGTACGGACGGGTAAACGGTTGAGCAACAGCCCCCCAACGCCCAGCAGTCCGGTGGCGGAAAGGAATTCCCGGCGCGTCCAGCGCTCGTGTTCGAGATGGTGGGCCTCCCCGTGTTCGAGGGCGGCGCCGTGGCGGAGTGTATGTTTTTTGCGCATGAGATATTCAGGTCGGTTGACTTGTTGCTGTGTACGTTTACGGAACCTTTTAAGTTTCGTAAACGTCGCTCAGTTGAGCTGGAATTCGGGCAGTTTTACGAGGTACTTGATGAGGTTGACGATTTGCGCCGGGGCCGTGTCCCAGTTGAGGTTCCAGGAGCCGTCGGCAAAATAATTTTCCGGAACGCCGGCTTTAAAATAACCGACGGCAGCGTTCAAATGGATCGGGTCGAGGTTCTGACCGGTAAAAAACTCCACCAAAGCCGCGGTGATCAGTTCCGGGTTATTGCTGTCGTTGGTGAGGTTTTTCGCCAGGGTACGGAGGTTGTCGAGCAGTTGGCTGTGGTTGGCCATGATCGTTGCCGTGATGGCGGCAAAATTCCAGCGGGTGGTCAGTTCGCTTTCGTTGATCCAGGAGCGGTGTTCGGGCCATCCGGCCACATTCGGCGGTTCGAGCAGTTCCTGCCCCAGGTGCCGGGAGTAAAAAGCGATTTCGCCAAAATAATCCGGATCAAAGTTGTCGGGCGATTTGGCATCGGCCCATGTCAGGATGGGAAGCAGGGTATCCAATGGGCTTTTGATCCGGCCATTGATAAATGCCTCCTCAAAAAAGTGTTCGCTTTTAAACAGTTGTTTCAATACGGGCAGGATTTCCCAATTGTTGTCGCGGAAAGTAGAGGCCAGTATATCCACGACTTCCTGGTTGGGCTGATAGTATAAAAAGTGTTTGTAAATTTTTCCGGCAATGAATTTTGATACCTGTTCGGGCCGTTCGGAAAAGATAAGGTAATGCGCCTCATCGAAATTGAAATTTCCGGTTTTGCCAAAAATGGTTTTGGGCCCGTCGTCGAAATCGGATACTTTAAAAGCGACAGGCAGACAGCCGTTGAAATTGGCTTTCCAGCCGGTCAAAGCCCGCGACATTTCCACGACATCCATTTGGGTATAACCATTGCCTTCTCCCATGGTGAAAAGCTCCATGAGTTCGCGGGCATAATTTTCGTTCGGCTCGTCCGCCACATTCGCATCCCCGTTCAGGTAAACGAGCATGGCGGGGTTTTTGCCCATATTGACGGTGAATTCACGGAAATTACCGAAGGCGTAATCATGCAGCAGGGCGAAATAGCTCCACAAATAATTATTGCACCCTACGAGCAGGAGTTGAGTCACAAAATGGTTGTGCCAGAAAAGGGCCATTTTGGCGCGTATGCCCTCGTTGAGCATGTCGGCCAGCCAGCGGTGCCGCAGTTCGCGCCGGTGTTCCTCCATCAGCGCGGCGCTGCCCCCGTAGTCGTCGGTGGTAAAGTTGGCCCATACCGGCGGTGCGGGCGAGGGAAGCGCGGCGGCCGTATCGAGCAATTGGTCAACCAACGCGTCCGGGGTCATCTGTAGTCCCTGTTGTATCTGTGTGTTCGTGGCGCCAAATCCCAAACGGCGGTACAAATGAGCCACCCGGCGGGCATTCCAGGGCTTGGCAGCCGAAGGCGCGTAGGGATCGAGCGGTTCATATACCGGCGGACCGGCAACAGCGAGACGGGGCCGTTCGGCGGCAGTCAAATCAGGATGAGCAGGCATAAGACTGTTTTATATTGGTACAAAGAACTCAATTCCCGCTATGATGGACGAAAATTATCTTAAAATAATCTAATTCTGTTTGATAGATGACCAAACTAAAGATTTCCGGACAGCCTCAAAAAGCGCTCCAAACTTTCCCCCTGAAAAGTAGTTACCTTTGTCAACACATTAAAATCCGGGCTTTGAAACGGGTGGCCTGGGAACCAAATCGATACAATATGCGCCATATTTTACAACTGTGCTCCATTTTCCTGCTTGTTATGTGCGCCATTCCAGCCGGATATGCACAAGTCACCCTGCTGAAAGAAGACTTTAATTCCTGTATCCTTCCCCAGGGATGGCAGGTCAGCACTTCCGGCAATCCGGTAGTCGAATGGTATGTCGGTATCGCTCAGAACGACCAGATACAAGGCCAAAGCATCGACAGCACCTGTTTCCTTTTTATCGACGACTATTCGAACACCTCATCCACTTCCTATGTACTCAATTTTACTTCCCCGTTTTTCAACGTAACGCCTTACGAGACAGTACTGTTCACGATGGACGTGTATTTTCGCTCCAGGGAAGACGACTACATGGACATACTGGTCACCGACGGCGCCAAGGAAGTCCTCCTGGCCCGCTACGACAAAGGCTGGAACAATGATGGCGGCCCCGCCGATCATTTTACGCTGAAACACGATCTTTCGCTCTCTACGAAATCCACCACGGCCCGTATCATCATCCGCTACGTCAGCCCGCAGAGCAGCGACGGCCTTTTTGCCGGCATCGATAATATCAGTATCGTGGGTTCGGGTTCAGGCGCCAATGTCATCCGCGAAGCATTTAACGACTGCGTAAAACCCGCGGGCTGGACGACGGAAGTCCTGAACGGTACCAACGGCTGGCAATTCGGCCGAGTGCCGCCCGGCACCAGCGCCTACAACAATGGCAGCACGATGGACGGTTCCTGTTTCGTTTATTTCAACGACATCGAATTCGAGGATACCCAATCGTCCGCGACCCGTTTGTATTCCCCCTGGTTCGACGGCACTAAATTTTTTGAATACGAGCTGAATTTCGACGCCATGCTCCGATACAACGGCGGTGAAGCACTGAACGTTTACCTGCAGCAAGACCCCTCCGAAGAGATCGTATTGTACCGATCCGAGGGCCATGTAGGCGGACCCTCCCTTCCGGAATACCTGCATTTCACTTTCGACCTGACACCGTACCGTTCTCCGCAGATGCGCCTGGTATTCGAGTTCAACGACAACGATATTTGGGGATACTGGACGGGACTGGACAACGTGAAGGTTACCGGCAGGGGCCCCGCGTTCGATTTTTGCAGCCAGGCCCTCGCGCTGCTTACGGGCGCGCCTTGTCAGACGGCCAGCAACGCCACTGCCCTGTTCGACGGCCCCGATGCCGGCTGTTCGGGCAAAACGACGGGCAGCCTGTGGTACCGCTGGCAGGCCGACTTTTCCGGCGCCGCCAAACTAAGCACCCATGCCAACTTTAACGACGTGGTCAGCATTTTCTCCGGCAGTTGTACGGGCCTGGTTCCGGAGATATGCGACAACTACGACGAACACGGTTTCGCCGGCGAAAACACTTATTTCACCGCACAAAACGGAAAACAATATTTCATCCGGATCAGCGGACTGGCCGGGGGATTTGGCCTGTCGCGCGGCGATATCTGCGTAGAAGTTAACCAGGCCGGCGGCACTCCCACGCGGCCCAACAACGATAATTGCGCCAACGCCGTGAGCCTGGCCGTCAACACGGCCTGCACCAACGGCAGCAACGTGAACGCCCTCACTTCCGCCACCCTGCCTTCGCTGAACCAACTGGCCCGGGCCGACGTCTGGTACCGGTTCACGGCCACCGCGCTGCCCGCCGGGGAAGTGTACGAGGTACGGAGCAACGCCAACTTTTCCGACATAATAACGGTGTACCGGGGCGGGTGCAACAGCCTGCAGGAAGTAGCCGGCAATCACACCGGCGGTACGCTGGAACTGCCCGCCCTGACAAACGGGACGACATATTACGTTCAGATTGCCGGCAATTTTGCCACCGTGGAAGGCAGTCTTTGCGCGCAGGTCGTCACAAAAAAAATGAAAACGCCGGTCAATGACAATTGTCTGGCGGCTGTTCCCTTGACGCTCGACGGCCCATGCGTCGCGGGCAGCAATGTAGACGCCGGTTTTTCCGGTTTGCAACCTTCCTGCGCCGTCGCGGCAAACCGCGATATCTGGTTCAAATTCGAGGCGCCGGCGTTTGGCTCCGTCCATATTAATACCGGCGCTACTTTTGAGCATACGCTGGCGCTTTGGGAAGGCGATTGCGGTCAGCTCAAACAAGTGTATTGCACCGCCAATCCGCTGCGTTGCGCCGGTTACGTCACGGCGGGCAACCTGAACAACGGCCAAACCTATTATTTGCAAATTGCTTCCCGTGTGGGCGCTGCCGGCTCGGGCGCCGGCACGGTATGCGTGCGGGTGCTCGACGGTAAAACACAACCGGCATTCAAACCGCTTGCCCTGGCGGTTCAAACAGCCTGCGTGGGTATGGATACGGCCAAACTGACCGTAAAAGTAAGCGGCGGCACGGCGCCCTACACCTTCCCCGCCAATACGCCCGGACAGATACTGCTCAGCGGCACGCCTTACACCGTGGCGGTAGCAGACGCCAACGGCTGCGAAAACTATGTCAGCGGCGTAGTCGGCCCCTGCGCCTCCAATGTCTGCACCCAGGAAGTCGGACTGGATGCCTTGCAGCCCTTGTGCGCCGGCGAGACAGGCGCGCTGTTCGCCGATCTGAGCGGCGGCACCCCCCCCTTTGAGTTTTATTGGTCCAACGATATTTTTACACCCGATAATGCCGACCTGCCTGCCGGCACTTATACCATTACTGTCATCGATGCCAACGGATGCGAATCGGTACTGGCAGAAACCATCATTCCGCCCGATTCTGTCCGGATAACACCTGACAACGTTGCATTCCCCACCCAGGGCCAAAGCAATGGCGCCATTCAAATCACCGTTTCCGGCGGAACGGGACCTTACGAATACACTTGGCTGGTGAATGGGAATCCTTTTGCCACCGGCACCGAAGACCTGGGCAACCTGAGAAGAGGATTGTACAGCCTGCTGGTGCGCGACGTTAACGGCTGCGAAGGCACTTTTTGGGTAAACCTGCCGGAAACGGTCGGTACCAGGTTGCGAATTGCCCCGGCTTATGCCCGCCTGACACCCAATCCGGCCACCGACCGCGCCCAACTTTGGGTTTCTTTTTCCCAAACCCGGACGGTTCGCCTCAGTATCACCGATGCCGCGGGTCGAACCCTGCGCGACTGGACGGCAGAACACGTACGGGAACAACAACTCCCCATTGAATTGGGCGACTTGCCCGGCGGCGTGTATTTCTTATGGGCCAGGGCAGATGAGGAAAGTTTCGTCACAAAACTGGTGGTGGGGAAATAAATTTTAAAAACTAATTATTTGTTCTTCATATCTTTGAGGCGAAAAGCCACTTTTTACAAAATCTTTTGTGCTTTACCCCCCTTTGATTGGCACGACTTTTGTCTTCCCGTATATCGTAATCTACTTTGGTTATCGAATGATTGCATAAAGTTGTAATATAAACAATTTTAATGTATAAATCATTGATTTCCTTCCTCTCCCCCCTCCTGTGCGGTACACAGACATCTGCCGGGCGCAGCTGCCGGTTTTATGACCCATGCAGCTGATGCATGGCGGAGCTGTAATTTGAATTCGATTAAACATTAATACTGTGTCTGAAAAATCCTATTACGCCCATCCCACTGCCGTGATCGACGAAGGATGTGAAATTGGGGCGAATACCAAGGTTTGGCATTTCTCCCATTTAATGGGCGGGGCACGCATCGGCGGCAACTGTTCTTTGGGGCAGAATGTATTCGTGGCATCAGACGTGGTGCTGGGCAACAACGTAAAAGTGCAAAACAACGTCTCCCTTTATACCGGCGTGATTTGCGAAGACGATGTTTTCCTGGGGCCTTCCATGGTTTTTACCAACGTGATCAACCCGCGGAGCGCGGTCAACCGAAAAAGCGACTATAAAAAAACCTTTGTTGCCCGGGGCGTCACGATAGGCGCCAATGCGACCATTGTTTGCGGAACGACTATCGGCGCGTTCGCCTTTATCGGTGCGGGAGCCGTGGTCACGAAAGACGTGCCGCCTTACGCCCTGATCGTGGGAAACCCCGGTCGTCAGACCGGCTGGATGAGCGAGCATGGCGAACGCCTTGTTTTCAACGAACAGGGCATTGCCGTTTGCAAGGGAAGCGGGGACGTGTATCATCTGCAGGACGGGCAAGTGAAGAAACAGGGAAGTTAGTCCTTTCGCCATTAATCACTCAGTCTTATCATCAACTAATCATAATCATTAATCATCCTGCCATCACATCCGGACATGAAACGTTTTGTACTCATCGGCGCCGCCGGCTACATTGCCCCGCGACACATGCGTGCCATAAAAGATACCGGCAACACCCTCGTTGCCGCTGTTGACGTCAACGACTCTGTTGGCGTCATCGACAGTTATTTTCCCGAATCTTCTTTTTTTACCGAATTCGAACGATTTGACCGCCATGTCAGCAAACTAAAGAGAAATGGGGTGCCGATTGATTACGTCAGCGTTTGTTCGCCCAATTACCTCCACGACGCCCACATCCGTTTCGGAATGCGTGTGGGAGCCGACGTAATTTGCGAAAAACCCCTCGTCCTGAATCCCTGGAATGTGCAGGGGCTGCTGGAAACGGAAGAAGAAACAGGCCACCGGGTGTACACCATTCTGCAACTGCGGCTCCATCCGGCTATTATCGAACTGAAACGCCAGGTGGATGCAGCGGGCCCGAATAAAGTATTCGATGTTAACCTCAGTTACATCACATCCCGCGGCAACTGGTATTTTGCGAGCTGGAAAGGGGACAAAGTGAAGTCGGGCGGGATTGCCACTAATATCGGCATTCATTTCTTCGATATGCTGCACTGGATTTTTGGCGCCGTACATGAAAACGTGGTCCACGTACAAACACACGATCGGGCCGCGGGCTACCTGCGGCTGGAAAAAGCCCGCGTTCGCTGGTTTTTGAGCATAAATTACAACACTATTCCCGAATCAGTGAAAACCAACGGGGCGCGCACTTTCCGTTCCATTACGGTGGAAGGGAAAGAAATCGAGTTTAGCGAAGGGTTTACCGACCTGCACACGCTCAGCTATCAGGCCATTCTGGAAGGCAAAGGGTACGGGCTCGCCGAAGCGGCCCCTGCCGTCGAGATTGCGCATGCGATCCGGAATGCCCAGGTGCATGGCCTGAACGGCTACCATCATCCGCTGGCCGAACTACCCCTCAACCCGCATCCTTTCGAACGGGAATAATTTAACCGCTCATTGTATTTTTAATTAAATTACACACATCCCGGAAATCCGGATAACATTTCAAACCGATCAAAAATGGGAGACAGAAATATCGACATCAAGCAGATACTCTTCAAAGGGCTTCACTATTGGTATCTTTTCCTCATTATTACCCCAACTATTCTCGCCGGAGCTTATTTCTATCTGAAATATGCCATGCCCACCTATCAATCGGAGGCCCTGATGCTGATCAAGGACGACGAGAATTCGGGGCAACCCACCGAGGAATTACTCTTCCAGGAACTGGGCATGGGTAAAAAGAATAAAACCCTTGAAAACGAAACCCTCGTGCTCAAATCAACGCCCCTGATGGCGGAGGTGGTCAAACGCCTCAACCTTCAGTATGAATTTACCAGCGTGGACGGGATGAAAAAACGCGCCTTGTACAACGATTCACCCGTAGAAGTATTGGACTGGCGCCCAAAAAATGACAGGGCTAAACTGTCGGCCATGTTATACGACAATGGCCGGGGCGGTTTCCGCCTGGAAATAGATGAACAGCAATACTCGGGCGAGTTCGGGAAAGAGCTGACACTGCCCAAAGGCATTCTTACCCTCGCGCACAAACCGGGCGAATATGCCAATACGCCTATCCGGCTGGATATTGTACCGGTGATCAGCAAAGCGCGAGCGCTGGCCGGCGGCCTGAAAGTGGAAATTATGGGCGATCTGTCCAGTACGCTGAGCCTGAGCATTAAGGACAACTCGGCGGAGCGCGCCCGCGATATCCTGACCGAGGTTATGAATGAATACAACCAAAACAGCGTTGCGATAAAAAACAAAGCGTTCGAAAACACCATCAGCATGGTAAACGAACGCATCAAACTGCTCTCACAAAATCTGTCGGAAGCCGAACAAAGCGTGGAGGCGTACAAGCGAAATTACAGCATGATGAACCTGAGCGCGGAAGGCACTCAATTGCTGAACGACCTGGCCGCCTACAACAAGGAAATTACCGGCACGGAAGTTCAAATGGAGATATTAAATTCCATCGAAGATTTTTTGAACAACAACCGCGGCAACTTCGAATTTGTACCGACCAACTCCGCCCTGAACAACCTGACCCTTTCGTCGCAGCTGGAAAGTTTTAACAACCTCCTGGGCGTACGCGAAAAACTGAGAAGCGAAGCCGGACCCGCCCACCCCGACATGGTGCTGACCGAACGCCAGATCCAAAATCTGCGCAGTACCATCACCGAAAATATTCACAGCCTCAAAAAAGACCTGCAGATAACCGGCAACGCCAGCAAAGGAGCCCGTTACAACCTGGAAAGCCGCCTGCAAAGTTTGCCCCGGCACGAACGCGAATTGATCAATATAGAGCGCCAGAAAAACGTCATTGAAAACCTGTATCTCTACCTGTTGCAAAAACGGGAAGAGGCCGCCGTTTCCCTGGCTGTCACCTCTTCAAAAGGGCGGGTAGTGGAACCAGCCGACGCTTTTTACACGCCCATCAGCCCAAAAGGCGCTCAAATTTGGATGATCGCCATCTTCCTCGGGATTGCCCTTCCCATCGGTCTGATCCTGTTCCTGGAGGGTTTGAACGACAAAATACAAACGGAAGAAGATGTTACCCACGCCTCCCAGGTGCCTATTGCCGGTACATTGGGCCTCAGCCGGCACAAAAACCGGGTGGTGGTAACGGAAAACAGCCGTACAGCCGTGGCCGAAATGTTCCGGCTGCTGCGGGCTAACCTGGCTTATATTTCACCGGGCAATGAATTGAAAAGCCTCATCGTGACCTCCAGCACCTCCGGCGAAGGCAAATCCTTTATCGCCATGAACCTGGGGATGACGATTGCCCTTACCGGCAAAAAGGTGCTGATCATCGAACTGGACCTGCGCAAACCGAAACAGGAATTGTATCATAACGTCGAACGTTCCGAAGAAGGCCTGGTCAATTACCTGATCAACCCTAATATGCCGGTTCACAAGGTGATCCGCAACACCGGCCTGCATCTGAATCTCGATCTGATCAGCAGCGGCCCCATACCGCCCAACCCGGGCGAACTGATCATGTCGCCCCACCTGCGCACCCTCATCGACGATATGCGGGAGAAATACGATTTCATTATTATGGATGCCCCGCCGGTAGGCCGGGTGGCCGACGCCCTGCAAATGAAAGACCTCGCCGAGGCCACTATGTACGTCGTACGTTCCGGCTACACCTATAAAGGCCAGTTAGAGATTGTGAACGACATCGCGGCCAAGGACAAAATGCCCAGGCCCTTCATCGTGATCAACGGCGTTCCGATCAATAAGCCCGGATATGGCGGCAAATACAGCTATGGTTACGGCTATGGCTACGGCACCGGTAAAGGATATTACGAGAAGGAAAAGAAAGCGCCTAAAGCAAAGCAGAAGCAGAAGGTCTGATCGCCATGGATGATAAATCGCTCAGCGAAAAATCCCTTTCGGCGATTATCTGGTTGCTTCTGGACAAATTGGGCAGTAGCACGGCTAATTTTATTGTTACCATTGTGCTGGCCCGGCTGTTGTCGCCGGAAGATTTCGGATTGGTGGCAATGGTCATGGTATTTTTTGAATTTTCCTCGGTATTCGTGGAAAGCGGCTTTTCCACGGCGCTGATCCGGGAAAAAGAGATTTCGGAGGTGGACAAATCGACCACTTTTATTTTCAACTTTATCTCCGCCCTCTTTTTTTACAGCATCCTGTTCGTCAGCGCCCCGGCGATTGCCGCTTTCTTCAACCAGGAAATACTCGTGTGGATCGTGCGTATCATGGGCTTAAGCCTCATTTTTAACGCATTTTCCATTATCCAGCGCACCTCCCTGATCCAGCAGGTACATTTTAAAACACAAACGAAAATCCGCTTCTTCACCACCACCCTGTCCGGTATCGTGGCCATCGTATTGGCTTACCAGGGCTGGGGGGTGTGGAGCCTGGTTGTTCGTTTTGTGGTAATGGACCTGCTGGATTCGGTGTTGCTTTGGGCCATGAACCGCTGGCGCCCCTCGGCGGGTTTCAGCAAGGCCTCTTTTAAAAGGCTTTTCGGGTTTGGTTCTAAAATTCTGGCAGCGGCAGTACTCGATAAGTTTTACACCCATATCTACAAACTGCTCATCGGCAAATTTTTTTCCGCCGCCACCCTCGGGTTCTATACGCAGGCCAACAATTTCACCAATATGGTGATCAACACCCTGTTCCGGACCATTCACAACGTCACCTATCCCGTATTGTCCAAATTGCAGGACGACACCGAAAAACTCAAATCCGGATACCGTAAAATCCTGAAACTCAGTTCTTTTGTCATCATCCCCGCCCTGGTTACCCTGGGCGTGCTGGCCGAACCGGCGCTCCTGGCCCTGGTGGGTGAAAAATGGCTCCCCTCCGCGCCCATGCTTCAACTCCTCTGCCTGTCGGGGCTGACCTATCATTTCAGCACCATCAACCTCAATATGTTGCTGGTGCTGGGGCGCTCCGATCTGGGGCTGAAGCTGGAAGTGATCAAAAAAGTGAACATCACCATCGCTATTATTACCGGAATACAATTCGGCATCTATGGCCTGATCATCGGGGAAGTGATCACTTCCTATTTAAATTTGCTCATAAATGCCTATTATTCAGATAAATTCCTGCACTATTCCATCCGGGAGCAATTCAAAGACATT
>CALEYM010000443.1 GCA_937926185.1 uncultured Bacteroidota bacterium
CAGATTTCTTATGTAATGTGAATATGCTTTGCCCTTTGTTTTTGCTGTTATATTTAATATTTCGAGGTAAATCGCCTCGCAATTCTCGTACCTACGCATATTAAAGTATAAGTTGCCTAACTCAGTCAGACAGCCTAAATAGTCGGGGTGCTCTTTACCCCGACTATTTTCCAGAATGGTTTTTGCTTCGAGGAGCAATTCTTCTGCATTCTCGTATTGGGGAGATTGAGACGCTGAATAAAACCTGGCTATGCCTTGCAGACTGGCTGCATATTCTGGATTTTCCTTAAGCTGCGCGTGTTCCAAAATAGTTTTAGCTTCAAAAAACAGATCCCAGCTTTTTTTGTAGTTACCCATTGTAAAATATGTAAAGCCCAAATCCATCAAGCTCAATGCGTAGTCGGGATGCCCCTTTCCAAATTTTTTTTCACGAAGAGCGCTTGCTTCGAGAAATATTGGTTCTGCTTTCCCATGGTCTCCCAAATCCTGATACAACCTCCCCAATCCGCCCAGGCAGTTCATATAAAATGGATGGTACAAATTTTTTAACTGGACTTCAAAAATTTCTTTGGCTTCAATGTAATAGGGTTCTGCTTTCTCATAGTTCTGCATTTGCCTGTATAGATTTCCCAGGTTAATCAGGGAGCCACAATATTCCGGATTTATTTTACCCAACATTTTTTCACGGATGCTCTTGGATTCATGTAAAAAAGGTTCTGCCTTCTCGTATTCGGCCATACCATCATACACAAGCCCCAGCCCATTCACACTCCTGGCATAGTCGGGATGCGTTTTACCCGGCGTTTTTTCCTGAATTGTCCTGGCTGCAAGGAGATATGGCTCGGCTTTTTTAAAATCGCCATTTCGGCCATACAAAACGCCCAGGTTGAACAGGCTGTTCGCATAACCGGCATTGTCCTTGCCCAGCACTTTCTCCTGAATATTAAGGGCTTCTTGTAGCAAGGGTTCGGCTTCCCGAAAATTCCCCATATTCCAGTACAGGAGACCCAGATCGTTCAGGCTGATTACATAATCGGGATGTACTTTGCCCAGTGCTTTCCCTCGGATGTCAAGGGTTAATTGATACCACTTTACCGCTTCCGCTATGTCGCCTTTTCTGGCCAGTATCTTGCCATATTGTTGGCAGCAGTTCCCATACTCCGCCGACTCTTTTCCAAAATTCTCCAAGGCGATTTTTTCGGCAACCGCATTGACCTCGAGGGCTTTGTCAAAATCTCTTTTCGCAGTAAGATCACGTGATGCCTGAATAAGACTATCCACCTCCCGCACCTCGGCCAACGAATCCGCATTCTGGCTAAAGGCCGAAATAGCAAACAATACAAATACAAACAGAAAATTAGTTTTCATGGCACGACAACATTTAAAGGGTGAGTAAAAGAGCGTGTCGCAGGGGAAATGGGGGTTGGGGGATTAGCGGAAATTAAAGATAAGGGTAACCGGATTCCCTGCATCTTTCACGCACGGATATTTTTCACTCCACCAACACAAACCCCGCCCAATAATACGGGTCCAGCCCCGCCTCCCGCAGTTCCTTCTGCGCTGCCCGGAACGCTTCCGGAATCGCCATTTTTTCTTCCAGCCACTTCTTGTAAAAGGTAGTCATCAGCAGCGAGGTCTGCTTGTCGGGCACCTGCCACAGGCTCATGATGAGGTACTTCGCCCCGGCGATTTTAAACGCCCGCTGAAGGCCGTACACGCCCTCGTTGCCCTGAACATCGCCCAGCCCCGTTTCGCAGGCGGAGAGCACCACCAGTTCAGTGTTCGAGAGGTTCATCTGGCTGATCTCGTAGGCGGTTAGAATGCCGTCTTCCAGTCCGCTGGCGGCGGATTTGCCGGTGACCCAGGCGTGGTTGCCGCCGGAGAGGATGAGGCCGGAGCGGATCATGGGGTGGTCGCTGATTTTGAACACCGGCTCTCGCTCACCGCTCACCCGCTCACTGCTCGTTGCTGATTTCGGGTCGGGGAAGAAAAAACCGTGGGTGGCGAGGTGCAGTACGCGGGGCGAGGGCTTTTTGCCGGCGCCAATGGATTTGAATGCCTCTTCGGTGGCTATGTAGCCCCGGCGGGTTTCCGGTTGGATACCGGCGCTTTTCATGATTCGCCCGATGTTGTTTACTTCGCGTTCGGTGAAGGGCAATTCGCTCCAGGCGCCCACGCGCAGGGTAGAATCGGTGTAACTGAAACTGAGTTCGCCGCGCGAAGCAATGGAAATTGAATCGAGCGTTGAGTTGGCCCGCGAGATAGCCGTGCTGTCGGCGTCGTACTGAATGCCACCGAATAGTACCGCGTCATTGGCAGCGGGTTTGTATTCGTTAGGGATCACGAGTTGGCGGGTGCTGCCGAGTTCGACGAAGTGGTGGCGGTCGGCCAGCGCGGAATCCAGACCGATGGGTATGGCTGCGAGGTTGAGGCGATGCAGCAGGCCGGAGGGGGAGAAGAAGACGGTGTTGACGCCGGCGAGGTGTTTTTCGAGGGGTTTCCAGAGTAATTCGTAGAGCGATTTTTTGGGTTTGCCCAAGGGTTTGGTACTGCGTTCGGCAATGGTGTAGAGGGCGTTGACGTAGTCAGCTTTGCGCTCGCCGGTGGTGTGGAGGAGGGAGTCGAGGGATTTTTCTTCGAAAAGTGCGATGAACCTCGGACTCTCACAGCCGGGGCGGAGCAGGAGGGCGGCGTACATAGTGCTATCTGTTTGTTTCTTATCCGTATATCGATAATGGACTAATTCCAGCGCCAATTCATCTGCTTTCAGTTTTTTCTGCACTTCCTGCCACTTCACCTGTCGCAGTGCTTCACCGAAGCCCGCTACCGTACGGGCGAGATATTTTTCGAGGTCGTTAGCCTTTTCTTCCAGTTCGATGACAATAGCGCTGTCGCGCTCGGCGATTGTCAGGGCGTATTGGGCGGAGAGACGGCGCTCAAAGGATTTGAGCAGGTTGTATTTTTCGGTTGTTTGTGAATCGGAAAGCGCCAGGCGTTTGATTTGCCCGGCTGCGTTGAGTAGAAACCCTTTGTAAAAAAGCGCGTAGTTAAAACAGTTCGGCGCCGATTTATCACCCCCAGCCAACTGGGCATAAGAAAGAGCGAGGTACTGGCTTTCTGAAAACTTGTTCAAGTAGGTGTTCAACTCCCTTTCTGACAAGTGGTGCATGGCCTTGGTTATCAGGGATTGATTCAGGTGGGTAAGTTCATCTATCAGCGGTTGGGCTTTTTCATAGTCGCCCATGCCA
>CALEYM010000444.1 GCA_937926185.1 uncultured Bacteroidota bacterium
TTTAGAGGGTTTAGAGGGTTTAGAGGGTTTAGAGGGTTTAGAGGGTTTAGAAAAATTGTTCTTAATCCTGTGAATCCTGTCCATTTTTATTTATCAAAATCTCCGCTCGTATGTCAACTTTCGTTCTGCATAGTCGCCGCGAGTTCCTGAAACAATCCGCCTTGCTGGGCGGAGGCCTGTTCCTGGGATTCGACCTTTTTTCCTCCAAAAAATTCAAAGCCGTTCAAACGAACGCCGGGCTGGACAACAGCTACGATTTCAACGCCTACCTGGCGATCAATACCGATGGCACGGTCACCATTTTTTCGCCCAATCCGGAAGTAGGGCAAGGGGTAAAAACCTCGTTTCCGATGACGGTGGCCGAGGAACTGGACTTCGACTGGACCAAAGTAGTCGTCGTACAGGCGCCGCTGGATACCAACAAATTCGAACGCCAGGTGGCGGGCGGCAGTCAATCCACGCCACACTCCTGGAAACGCCTGCGCCAGGCCGGCGCCACCGCGCGCCGCATGCTGATAGACGCCGCCGCGCAGCGCTGGGGCGCCGACCCGGCCACCTGCACTACCGAAAACGGCGTGGTAAAGCACCCTGACGGCCGGCAGTTGAGTTATGGCGAACTGGCCGCCGACGCCGCCAAACTCACCCCGCCCAAAGACGTACCGCTTAAAGACCCCCGGGATTTTAAACTGATCGGTACCTTCGTGCGCAACGTCGATAATCCGGAAATCCTGACCGGCAAACCGATTTACGGTCTCGACATCTATCGCGAAGGCATGCTGACGGCTGTGATCCAGCGACCGCCGGCTTTTGGCCAAAAACTAAAATCATTTGATGGTACGGCAGCGAAAGCCATGCCGGGCATCGTGGATGTGTTGTCCTTTAAAAACAAGGTGGCCATTGTGGGCAAATCTACCTGGGAAGTATTGCAGGCCAGGAAAGCCGTTACCATGGAATGGGAAAAGGACGGCGATGCCGTATTGGAAAGCACCGGCGACCACGACCGGCTTTTTATCGAACTCATGAACGGCAACAAAGCCGAGGCAAAACGCCGCGACGGCGATCCTGAAGCCGCGTTTGCCGCTGCCGCAAAGATCGTGGAAGCGGAATACCAGTGCCCTTTCCTGTCGCACGCCCCGATGGAACCCATGAATTTCTTTGCCGACGTGCGCCCCGGAAAAGTGGAACTGGCCGGGCCCGTGCAGGTGCCGCAATCGGCGCGCGACCAGGTGGCCAAACTGCTCGACATCCCGGCAGAGCAGATCACGCTTGAACTGACCCGTATCGGCGGCGGCTTCGGCCGGCGTTTGCGGCCCGATTTCGTACTGGAGGCCGCCGAGTTGTCGAGCCTCGTCAAAGCGCCGGTAAAAGTGATCTGGACGCGGGAAGACGACATGACGGGCGGCATTTACCGCCCGGCCGTACGGTACCGGTTTCGGGCGGCCCTGGATAAAGCCGGAAATCTGACGGGCTATCAGCTGCGAGGCGTCGGTATCAATGCCGGCAACCCGACCCGGGAAAACAATTTTCCCAGCGGCGCGGTGGCTAATGTACTGATCGAAGCGGTGGATCATAAATCGCCCATCACCACCGGCCCCTGGCGGGCGCCTATTACCAATTTCCTGGCCGGCGCCGAACAATCCTTCCTCGACGAAGTGGCCGAAGCCGCCGGCAAAGATCCGGTGACCATGCGCCTGGAATTGTTCAAAAAAGCAAAAGAAGCGCCGGTCGGCGAAAAACTGAACTACGACCCCGGGCGATTTATCAAGGTCATCGAACTGGCGGCGGAAAAATCGGGTTGGTTCAAAAAACGGAAAAAAGGCGTTCACCTCGGTTTCAGCGTGTACTACTCCCACCTTACCTACGTGGCGCAAGTGGCTGAAATTATCACGACTAAACGTAAACCCGTCCTGCAAAAAGTATATTGCGCCGTCGACTGCGGCATTGTGGTCAATCAGAGCGGCGCCTTAAATCAGGTGGTGGGCAGTATCGTTGACGGTCTCGGACACGCCATGTACGGTCAGCTGACTTTCAAAGACGGCGCCACCCGGGAAAACAATTTCCACACTTATCGCCTCATCCGGATGAATGAAATACCGGAAGTGGAAGTGTTTTTTGTAGATAACGGTATCGACCCCACGGGACTCGGCGAACCGGCCTTGCCCCCACTGAGCGGCGCGGTAGCCAATGCATTGTACAGGGCAACTGGAAAACGGTTCCGCAAACAACCGTTTGTTGAGGATAACGGGGCGATTTTGGAGCGACTGTTGTGAGGATGAGGGTTTAGAGGGGCTTAGAGGCTATCGATTACCCACAAAACCGACATCTCATGGCCTCGGAGGAGGCCCAACGTTTGTAGTAGAACCGGTCGATTATCATAATCGCGGGGCCTTGGAGCACCCATTTCGCTTAACATTTTGGGCGATTTTGAGGGTTGATAAATGTTCCGGTGCGCTGCACCTTTGTGATAGAATCGGACACATTACCTACAAATATTTCGCGGCGCTGCCGCTATGCACAGCCGACGCTCGGCGGTATTGTCCGCGTTTTCAAGTTTAATTATGCCGGGCTAAGTGCGGCGGTTGACCGTTGAACTTTGGAAAAAAGGGAAGGCGTCATCATCGGAAACCCGAGGGTCTTTTTTTTAAAATGGTTCCAAGCAAATTGCCGCGTGACCTTTTGCCCTCGGGTCACGTCTAATTTCCGCCATTTAACGCACCTTAACACTTTACCAAGCCCCTTTTCCATAGTTTTGGCCCTGCCGAACCAATAACCCGATTTTTGGCCTGATTTTGGCGAAAAACAGCAGATAAAAAACACGCATGTTCCAATCCTCCCATTTCCGGTTTTCGGTAATCCTGTTTTGTGTGGCGCTGCCGGTGTGGAGTTTTGCGCAAACCCGGGTAAAAGGACGTATCACCGACGCCGACACCAAACAGCCGGTGCCTTTTGCCGGCGTGGGCGTGCCGGGCTCGTCTTTAGGCGTGCACGGCGACGAAAACGGCGTGTACGAAATACAATCGACCGGCGCATTTACGCAGCTGCGGTTCTCCGCCCTGGGCTACCGTTCGCAAACCATAGCCGTGAAAGCGGGCAAAAACCAGACGATCGACGTCGCCCTGCAACCGGAAACCACGCAACTGAAGGAAGTCACCGTCAAATCCGGCAAATACCGCAACAAGAACAACCCGGCCGTCGAACTCATCAAACTCGTGGTGGAAAACCGCGATAAAAACCGGGTGGAAAACCTCAAAACCTTCAAGGAAGAGCAATACGAAAAAGTGCTCATCGGCCTGAGCAACCTGCCTGACAAGGTGAAAGAGAAAAAAGTGCTGAAAAGCCTGCGCTTTATGCTCGACAACACCGATACCACCAAACTGGACGGCCTGTCGGTGGTGCCGGTTTTTTTACAGGAAAACATACAGGACCTGCACCTGCGCTCCGACCCCAAGCGCCGGAAACTGCTCATCAAAGGCAACCAGCAGGTCAAATTCCCCGGATACCTTGAACAGGAGGGCATCAATAAAGCCCTGCGTTACCTCAATCAGGACGTCGACCTGTACGACAACTACGTGGTGCTGCTCACCGACCATTTCCTGAGCCCCATCGCCAACCTGGCGCCCGCTTTTTACCGATATTATCCGATGGACACTATCGAAGAAAGCGGCAGCAGGATCGTGCGCCTGGCTTTTTACCCGCGCAATAAAACGGACATGCTGCTGCAGGGCGACCTGTACATTGCGCTCGACAGCACCTACCCCGTCGTGCGGGCCAATTTCACCGTAAACCCCCAGATCAACCTCAACTGGGTCAAAACCCTCGAACTGCAACAGGATTTCCAGCGCCTCCCCTCCGGCAAATGGGTGCTGGCCTACGAGGACTACCGCATGGACTTCGGCATTACCCGCAAAGGCGCCGGCCTGTTCGGGCAACGGCTGGTGTCGCACCGCTCGCCGCAGATCAACCCCGACCTGCCCGATTCGCTCTTCAGCGACGGTTTTGCAGATGTGGAATATTTGCCGAACGCCGAACGCAGCGACACGGCCTACTGGACTTCGGCACGCCATGTGGCGCTCAACGACGCCGAGGCCGCCACCTACGGCAATATGGACAGCCTGCAGCGCACCAAATTGTTCAAAAACACCGCTAAAGTCCTGCTCATTGCAGCTATCGGATACGTCAATGCCGGACCCAACTTTGAGATCGGCCCCATCAACACGTTCTACGCCTTCAACCCCGTGGAAGGCGCCCGCCTGCGCTTCGGCGGGCGAACCTCGTCGACCCTGAGCAAACGATTCAACGTGGACGCCTATGCTGCCTACGGATTCAAAGACCAGCGTTGGAAATACGGCGGCACGGCTACCTTCGCGCTGAAAAATACGCGCTACAACCAGTTCCCGTTCAACCTGTTGCGGGTGCAATACCAGCAGGATATCCGCATCCCCGGGCAGGAACTGGCACAGGCGCAAACCAACAACATCCTGACCTCCTTTGTGCGCGGCATCAACGACAAGTTCGTGTATACCAACCGCCTGAACCTGGAACACGAACGGGAATTCAAAAACCATTTTTCCTACACCATAGGTTTCGAAAACCAAATCCAGAAACCTGCCGGCGCGCTCACTTTCGATCCGGTGGATAACGGCCACCCGGCCAACGACCCCGTCACCACTTCCAAGTTGTACCTGCAACTGCGCTACGCACCGGGCGAGCAGTTTTTCCAAACCGCCACTTACCGCCAAACCATCAACGTAAAATACGTGGCCGCCCTGCGCTACGCCCGCGGCATCGACGGGTTCTACGGCGGCGAATACAATTTCCAGGAACTGCGGGCCAGTTTTTACAAATTCTCCAACCTGCCCCCTATCGGCTACAATTACCTGTACCTCGAAGCCGGGGCGGTGTTCGGCAAAGTCCCCTACCCGCTCCTCACCATTCACCGGGCCAACCAAACCTACGTGTACCAGCTGTACTCCTACAACCTGATGAACTTCATGGAGTTCATCAGCGACCGCTACGTGGCCCTGAACATGGACCATAATTTCTACGGTTTTTTCCTCAATAAAATACCGCTGGTGCGCAAACTCAAACTGCGGGAAATGGCCTCCGTGAAAGTGCTGTACGGCGCCGTGACGCCCACCAACGTGCCGACAGAGGGTTCGGGCCTGTACCGCTTTCCGACCTACCCCGACGGATCGCCGATTTCCTACACCCTGGAGGCAAAGCCCTACGTGGAAGCCAGCGTGGGCATCAGCAATATTTTCAAAGTGCTGCGCATCGATCTGGTGCGGCGGTTTACGTATTTGGATCACCCGGGGGCAGCCAAGTTTGGTATTCGGGGGCAGATACAGATATTATTCTAACAATTTTACCTTTGCCCCGCTATGAAACCTCACCTGTCCGTTGTCGTTTGTGTTTTCAACGAAGAAAAAAACGTGGAACCGCTGGTCCAGCAACTGGAACAACAGCTCGTCAATTATCATTACGAACTCGTTTTTGTCGACGACGGTTCCACCGACCAAACGCTGTCCAACCTGAAGAAACTTGCCCGGCCGAACCTGCGTATCGTCGAGTTCCGGCGCAATTTCGGGCAAAGCGCGGCGCTGGCTGCCGGTATCGCCCAGGCTCGCGGCGAATGGATCGTCACCATGGACGGCGACCTGCAAAACGACCCCGCCGATATCCCGCGCATGCTGGAAATGGCCCGCGAACGCGAGCTCGACATGCTGGCCGGCGTCCGCCAAAAACGGCAGGACGGCACACTGCTACGCAAAATCCCGAGCAAAATCGCCAACTGGCTCATCCGCCGGGCCTCCGGCGTGCATCAGCACGACTACGGCTGCACCCTGCGCGTGTTTCGCGCCGAACTGGCCAAAAGCCTGGGCCTGTACGGCGAACTCCACCGCTTTATTCCCGTACTGGCCGACCTCGAAGGCGCCCGTATGGATGAAACGCCTGTGCAACACCACGCCCGCCAACACGGTGTTTCCAAATACGGCCTGGGCCGCACCATGCGCGTCGTGAGCGACCTGCTGCTGATCCTGTTCCTCAAACGTTTCCGGCACAAGCCCATGCACCTGTTTGGCGGCTGGGGCGTATTTTCCCTGGGCGCCGGCGTTTTGATCTTTCTTTATTTGTTTTTTGAAAAAATATTGGGGCACGATATCTGGGGGCGTCCCCTGCTGATCCTCGGACTGGTGTTGTTCATGGCCGGGTTGCAACTGATTGCTTTGGGCATTCTGGCCGAATTGCAGGTGCGCACCTATTACGAGTCGCAGGATAAAAAACCCTACCGGATCCGCCGGATTCATCAAGCGGAAATGCAGGAAGCCTGATGCGCGTTCACCCAGCCATAAAAACGGTCTTAAAAGCGGCGGTGTCGGTCGCCATTATTGCCATCGTCCTGCGATCCATCGATCCGGAATTGCTACCAGGCATCATGCGCCAGGCGCAGCCGGGCTGGTTGTTGTGGGCCGCCCTGTGGTTTATTCTTTCCAAACTGATCGGCGCGTTCCGCTTCAACGACCTGCTCAAAACAGCCGGCATCAACCTCAACACGCGCCCGCAACTCAGGCTGTACTGGCTGGGCATGTATTATAACCTGTTGTTGCCCGGCGGCATCAGCGGCGATGCCTATAAGATCAAAATCCTGATGGATCACTTCAACAGGCCGTTCCGGCGGCTGTTCGCCATTACCCTGTTCGACCGCCTGTCGGGCATGCTGGCCTTGGGGCAGATTTGCCTGGTACTGGCGTTCTGGCTGCCGCCGTTGCAACCTTTCGGGTGGCTGTGGGGTCTGGCCTTGCTGGCCAGTATTCCGGTTTCCAAAATCCTGTTCGACCGCATGATCGGCGCCGGGCGCAAGGTATGGTTGCGCACTTCCGCTCAGTCGCTGGGCGTACAATTGGCCCAGTTGGTTTCAACCCTCGGCATTGTTTTGGCGTTACAGGAGTCGGCCGGCTGGTTAGGCTATTCGCTGGTCTTCCTGGTTTCTTCCGTTGTAGCCATGCTTCCTTTTACCATAGGCGGCGCCGGCGCGCGCGAACTGACTTTTTTATGGGGAGCCCGGTTGTTGCACCTGAACCCGGAACATTCGGTGGCGATTGCCTTTTTGTTTTATCTGATCTCAACTGCCGCGGCATTGTTTGGCATGATTTACAGCTTTAAATCCAACATCTTATTCGCGCCGGGCAATCTCCATTTGCCCGGCGAAAAAGTGCCCAAACCTTAAATACAAATGACTATTCTCGTCACCGGCGCCGCCGGTTTTATCGGTTCCCATCTTTGTGAAACGTTGTTGACTGACGGACACCGGGTTATTGGTCTGGACAATTTCGATCCGTTCTATCCCGCTCCTGTCAAATGGGGCAATGTCCAATGGGCCTTAAGCCATCCGGCATTTAAACTGGAAGAAGGCGATATCCGCGACAGACAATTGCTGCGCCGGATATTTACACAACAACCCGTCGATGTGGTCATCCACCTGGCAGCAAAGGCCGGCGTCCGCCCCTCCATTCTTCAGCCCTCGGAGTATTTCGACGTCAACGTGAACGGCACGCTGCAAATCCTGGAGTCGATGGCCGAAACCCGGGTAAAGCGCCTGTTGTTTGCTTCTTCCTCCTCGGTATACGGAAACCAGGCTAAAACGCCTTTTTCCGAAACCGACGACGTGAGCCACCCTATTTCCCCTTATGCAGCCTCCAAACGCAGCGGCGAATTGCTGGTGCATACCTGGCATCACCTATATGGCATGGATGTGGCCTGTCTGCGCCTGTTCACCGTGTACGGCCCCCGGCAGCGCCCCGATCTGGCCATCCACAAATTTGCCCAACTGGCGCTTGAGAACAAGCCCATTCCGCTGTACGGCGACGGCAAAACCAGGCGCGACTACACCTTTGTCGCCGACATTGTACAGGGAATGCGCCAAATACTGGAATTGCCTTCCTGGGGCTACGAGATATTTAACCTGGGCGGCGGGCGGCCGGTCACACTGACCGATATGGTGCACGCACTGGAAGCAGCGCTGGGCCGGACGCTGGAAGTTCAGTTTATGCCCAAACAACCCGGCGATGTCGAGCAAACTTATGCCGATATCAGTAAAGCATTTCGATACTTTGGGTATCGGCCCCGGGTAGACTTGCCGGAAGGGGTGCGACAGTTTACAACCTGGCTTCAACGAAACGAAGCGGGCGCCCTGGCAGGATAAAGCGCATTATTCGCGCAGATACACCAATACTTTATACTCCCTGTAATCCGTCTGAAGCGTATCGACGGGACTGCTCCGGAAATAAAAGTCGGAGAGGGGATATTCCTCCGGATTCACGAGATATAATGCGCCGGACATATCGGTATCCGCCGTGCGCTGCACGATATAACCCAACTGTTGGGTCATATAAAAAGAGGCGGGTTCGCGGAGATAAGATTCGCTCAATACGTACCAACGGTGGTGGTTGTATTTTTCCACCAACTGATAAACGTTCCTTTTCGCAACAGACACGTCGTTTTCATGGTGCCGCGTGGGCAAAATGAGCAAATCAAAGGCTATGCGCGCCAGCAGAAGCGACACGATGCTCCACCACAAATACCGTTTTTTATCGGCAAAATAGCAGCCGGCTGCTATAGCCAGGGCCAATCCGAATGTCAGCGAAAGCGGCCAGATGCCCGGCAAAAAATTGACTTCCGGCACAAATGGCA
>CALEYM010000445.1 GCA_937926185.1 uncultured Bacteroidota bacterium
GCAACAGGCAAATCACGGCGAAAAGCAACAAAAAACGGAAACCGCGCCGCCAACCCAGCCACGCCAATACGACCGGCAGGAACAGAAGCGGCAGCAGTTTGCCCGCCGTAGCCAAAGCCCACCAAAAGGCGGCCATGGCCAACCGCTCCCGCAACAAGGCGTATACTCCAGCCAGCAGAAAACACAACATGGCGCCCTCGAAGTGACAGTTGCCCACTATTTCAATTAGGATGAGGGGATTGAGGGCGTAGGCGAGGGCGGGCCCTACCCTACCCCCGCGCCCCCGACCTGCGGTGCGGGACAGGCCTACAGCCATCAACTTAAGGCCTCTCCGAGGCCTTAAGTTGATGGCTATGCCCCTGAGGTTGGAGAAGCCGGGGATGATCCCACGCCCCAACATCCAAATCGTCCCCAATTCACAGCCCAGCAGAAACAATTTCAGGATAAACACCCCGCCGTTGATGCTTTCCGGGAACATCTTCGCCGCCAGCCAGAAAACGGCCTGGCAAACCGGTGGATAAACGGTGTAGTATTCCGGCGAATTCAGTTTACCATACAACTCCGGCGTAATACCGGGAAGGTTAAGCTGGTTTTCAATAAAATACGACGGCGGATGTGCAAACGGGTGAATACCCTGCGCTGTCAGGCGGCCATCCCACAGAAAGCGGTAAAAATCATCGGAAAGATTGGGCAGGCTGAAGAGCAGGATCGCGCGCAGAGCGATACCCAGACCAATGAGCAGTACTTGTTGCCGCTGCGTCCATTGCCGGTATAGCAGCACATACAAGTATAAGGCGAAAAACAGCGCGTATGCACCCAACAGCACGGGGAAGTTTGACCTTTCAACAACCCAGCCGAAAAAAACCGTCAGAGCGACCAATGCGCCGCTGACGGTAAGCAGGATATTTTGATTGCGCCGCATGGCGCAAAGGTAAAATCAACGCACCGGCGTCCGGTGTTCGAATACAAATTTGTGATAAGCCCCGTTCACCGGCACTTCCACAAGCAGGTGTTTCATAAAATTCGCTTTGCCCCGGATTTTCACGATACCCTGTATGGCTTCGCCCGGATAGATCGTATGGGTGCGCAGGAGGCCGTCTTCCGGCATGATAGGTTCCGGAGGCGGCTGATTGTTGGCGGCTATGGCAAATCCGGCGTACATGGAAAAATCGATCCAGTCCAGGGCAATAGCCCAACGGTCTGCTCTGGATAAGTGCTCGGCGGGCCGCGAAGGGCGATCCGAGCCGCCGGTGGCCTCGGAAATAGCTACGACGGCTGCCACCGTGCCGATCACCACGGCCGAGGCGATCAGGATGTCGCGGGTGTTTTTCCAGCGGATGTATTCTTCGGCGCCGAAAACGCGCAGCGGCTGCGTCTGGTTGAAGGCGTCGTATCCGGTAACTTTAACATCCTCAGGATAGAAGGTGTAGGCCGAATCGCTGTCGTTGTAGATATACACCATCAGGCTCAGGTCTTTTTCGCCGCGGGCACTGAGGCCGGCCGTCAGGTCGGCGCCGAATTGCTGCGAGCGCAAGCCGGGCAAGCCGCGGGTGTACACCGCTTCTTTTTGTCCGGGTTGTGAGGCTGCAGGGTAGTAATAATAAGTACTGACACAGGCGCTAAGGCCGAAAAAGAGGCTAAAAAGTACGGATGCGGTTCTCATGGCAAAGTCAGGTTTGTGCGGTACGGATTTCGGGTAGACGGGGTTTGGCGGAAAGGGGTTGCAGGGCGCTGATTAACAATACAAATGTAATCGTTTTGGAGTGAAGCAGGTTGTAAAAATTGGGTCATTAATTCTATTTTGTCGTCACACTTTCCAGGTTTTGAAAACCTGGAAAGTCTGAGCGAAACGCCACATGCGACAACTTTCACCTCATTATCCGGCTCACTCCAGCCACACTTTCCGGGCCCCGGTCACGCCGCCTTCCTGCCATACTTTTACGAAAAAAACACCGGCGTGATGGTCGGGCAATGCAACATGCATATCCAAAGCCGTTTGTCCGCCGGTATCCAAAGTTCTTTGCGCGATCTGTTGGCCGGCCGCGTCTGTCACCTGAAGGTGTAATTTATCAGACGGGTCGAGCGGCGCGCATTGGATGCGCAAATTACCGCTGTCCGGCAAAATACGAAAGTAGTAAAATGCAGGTAGTGCCGGCGCGGTGGTGAGGTTGGCATAAGAATGCGTCATAAAGCCTATCCCGCCGTCGGCGAGCAGGTTGTTGTTGAAATCGAAAAACGCCGCGTTTTCCTGGTGCGAGCCCTGGCCCCACTGCGTCCGGCAAGTGGAGGACACCCACGCGGGTTCCCAGTAGATGACGCCCGAACCGCCTTTGTTGATGACTTCCTGCGTCAGGTCGGTCAACCATTTTTGCTGATTTTGCGGCGTGACCGGGTGAAAAAACGGATCGGTGGTATTGATGATGTTATTGGCCGCATCCTTGGCAGCGGTAGTCCAGATATACCCGGTTTCGAAGATCATCACCTGCTTGCCGGGGTATTTTTGCCGCAGGCCGGCGATGATGCTACCCGTATTGGCGATGGTGATGGGTTGGTGCCACGACCAGTAGTACGACAGGCCGATGACGTCGAAATCGGTCACGCCGTTGTCGTGGAAGGCCTTGGCCAGCCAGTCGGCATCGCCCGGGCCGGCGATGTGCAGGGCGATTTTGATGGTTTTGCCGGTATGATTTTCCACGTCGCGCACGGCCTGAATGGCGGTATTGAACAGCGCGGCGTTGCGGGGCCAGTTGAGCACCCAGCCGCCGGCGTCGTCCTGCGGCGAGAGCAGGATACCTTTGTTGGTTTCGTTGCCGATCTGCACCATTTCGGGCAGCAGGTTTTCATCCGCCAGATCAAGCAGGGTATTGGAAATGTAATTTTTCAACGAATCCTGCAATACGGGCAGGTTATTCACCACGGGCAGCCAGGCCGCTGGCACGCGTTGTTTGGAAGGATCGGCCCAGTTGTCGGACAGGTGGAAATCGAGCAACACCTGCATGCCGGCGGCTTTCGCCCGGGCGATGCTTTTTTTCACGTCGGCCAGGTCGGAGTAGCGTTTGCCGCTGTTGAGCGCGTCGTACCAGGCGGGCGTATGCCACAAGCGCAGGCGCACCAGGTTACAGCCATTGTCGGCGAAGATTTGGTAGGGGTCTTTAGGCGTCTGGTTTTCCTTGTACACCACCCCGCAGTCTTCCATTTCGTTGACATAGGAAAGATCGGCGCCGAAGTGGAAGGGCTGGGCGGGGAGGGGGAGGGCGGCGGTTAGGAGGAGGGGGACAAATAATGTGTGTTTGAGTCGCATTGTTTTATTTGCTACTTGCTATCGTTTTTTAACCTTAGAACTAATTCATGCACTGTCGTACAGGGGTTGCGATCAGTATACGGTGATCCAGCAAATTCTTGACATAAACGTGCCGCTCTGACAATTGCTTGTTTTTCACTTGACTGTGGATCATTCTGTAAGCGGTGATAGATCAACTTTGAAAAATCTGAAGATTTTCCTTCCTGCGCATAATTCCGGATTTTCCAGAGTTCTTCGAGCATCTTGTAATATTGGTACCGGGTAAGGCGCTGGCGGACTTCCTTGTAATGAAGAACAAACCAAAGTTCGATACAGTCATTTGACCAGGCAACACGAAATTTTGCGGATGTTGCTGTAACTATAGCTTGATTAAAGTCTTGTTTTTGGTTTTTCTCATCCCCCTGGTAATCGTAATCAAATACACACCAAACTTCACGTCCGTGCGATTCCTCTCTTTGTGCAATCTCTTTTGCTTTCTTTACGAGAGCCGTTTTGGATCGCCCTATTCCAAGAGTTTTCACCTCTGCATTTGGCGCCGGGATTGACTTGAAATACTCGGATTCATTGCCTTCGCATATAATCAGGAATATCCGATGTTTGCTTTTGGATTCGATGGCATAAGCCTTCGCGAATGACCTTTTTCTGTTCCACGACTTGTGGCGATCCGTGAATTTATTGCTCATAAGATTTTGGGGCTAGTTATGAAATACCTGATCTAAGCTATTCAGAAATGGAATCGCTCCGAAACGGCCGCTCATATAGTCTTTATCAAAAGAAGCATCGTTGCGCAAACCTTTAAATTCGACAAGTGTGGTAATCCCTGAAGCACCGAATTTATCCTTTTCCACCAGGCAAATCTGATCGCGCCGAAGCAGGCTGGCTTTCATAAGTCCCTCATCGTGGGTAATAAAAATTAACTGGGCATTTTGGGGATTAGTGACAGATGAGTTGAAGAGGGACACGATTTTGCGCGTCAGGTGTGGATGAAGACGCGCATCAAATTCATCTACGAATAAAACATTTCCATCTTCCAATACTTGTAATAACAAAGGCGAAAGTGCGAAAAATTTCCGGGTACCTTCCGACTCCCATTCATCGAAGTCGCGGCTGACTTCACCACTTTTCCGGTTAGTAGCGTCGTATTTTGTTCTTTTTGAAATAAATGAGGGCGGAATCCGCATTTTGCCCTGTTTGTAGAGTTCTACTAGTTCCTCCGGAATCTGTGCAAGCATATGTTCTTCACTGGTTTCCGCCGCGTTTACGTCCTCGATACCAAAATCCGCCGCGCGCAGTAGTGCCATTATTTTTGCTTTTTCTTCGGGTGATTGCATCCGTTCCCGGATATGTTCCTGCAAAAATGGATCGTTTAGGCCGGAAATAACGTTGAAGCGCCCCACCGCTTCCTGCACTTTTTTTGCCGTTTGGCCTCCCAAGGCTGCTACTGCCCCTAGAAAAAGAGAGTTTTCCCGAAATATCTCACTGTCGCCAGTCTTACTTAAGCCTTCAAACTTTTTAGCTTCCCGGAAAGCGCCCTGATTCACCTTGACATCCATGCCTTCCCTTACGAAATACGGTACTTCTTTCCTCAAGGAATTCCCAAACAGCCATTCTGTTACTATCCGGTTTGGAGTAGCCTCAAATCCGTAACGCCAAGTGACACCGTCTGAGATAAAAATAACCTGAAAATAGGATGGCTGATCTTCTGTTTCCGTATTCAGCGCAAACGGTTCGATCATCCTTGTTAAAATATCGTCGTGCCGCACCGAACGCCTGGCGATCGTCAGGAATGTGAACATGGCCTTTACGATATTACTTTTCCCGCTGGCATTTGCCCCGTATATAGCCTTACTCTTCAATAATTTTAGTTTATCGCCAACCCTTGCCACGTTTTCCCTGTCCACTTCTTCATAGCGGGAGGTGATATTGGCGGCCACCATACTAAGCGTATGCAAATCCTTGAAAGAGCGGAAGTTGCCGAAACTGAAATCGATCAGCATAAAATAAAGGTGTTATTTGTGAATTTTTCACAAATATAAACGCTATTATTTTATTTTCAAAATTATTTTAACACAACTACCAATAAAACGCTGAATCCCAGCGCCACACAGATACCTGCCAGCCATTTGATCCAAAGGCCGTCGTTATGCTGTTTCATTTGTAAAACTTCAAGGTGTTCCCGGGTTGCTGAAAATCCGGCTTCAAGGTCTTTGGATAAGTCTTTCAGGGTGTTCCGGGTTTCTCTGAACCCTCCATCCACATCCCGTTTAAGATCGCTCATGCCGTTTTGCAGATTTTGAATGCCGAGGTTGATGGCCGAAATGTTGTTATCCATTTTGTCCAGTCGTTCCGGGAAGTTGATGGCCTCAATTTTTTTGATGAGCGCGTTAGCCGCTTCAACAAGGTGGCGGTACTCGACGATTTCTGTTTCAACTACTTCTTTGAGGTTTTTTAGGGTCTCGTTCAGGTCTTCTTCTGCCTTTTTAATAAACCCGGCCAATTCTGCTCTGGTCTGTTTCAGATGGGCAATGTGTTCGCCTTCTATTGTTCGCAACGTGCCGCTTGCCTGCCCATGCATATCGGATATTGCCCCTTGAGCGGTTCCAGCAGTTTGGTTAATTGCTCCCGAGGCTGCCCCGGCAGTTGCCTCTACGGCAGATTCACAAGTCGTAACGCATTCATCCACGCGCTCAGCCACTTGCTTGGCTGTCTTCTCCAAACCTTCCTTCGCTTCTTTAAGCGATTCGGTGGCCAACTTCTGAATTTCATCAAAATTGGAATTCGCCACTTTCACAAAATTTGTGGCAATATCTACCGCTGCGACAGCGGGTTTCAACTTATCTAATTCTTTTTGCAGTTCCTGCAAG
>CALEYM010000446.1 GCA_937926185.1 uncultured Bacteroidota bacterium
GCCGCGCTTTCGATGGGGCCAATGATGCTGATATAAGGGTTGGAAGCCGTTTGCAGCAAGGATAAACCCATGCCCTGCACAAACAGACCCGTCAGAAACATCGGAAACGCCCGCGCGTTGGCAGCGGGGATAAAGACCAGGCAACCTACAGCCATCACCAGCAAACCCAGGGCCATGCCGTTTTTAAAACCGGTGCGCTTCAAAATCTGGGACGAGGGGATGGCCAGGAAAAAATAACTGATATAAAAGGCAAACGTCACGAACAAGGCCTGCATGGTATCCAGTTCGCAGGCCAGTTTCAGGAAAGGGATCAGAGTGCCATTGAGCCAGGTGACAAAACCGAAAATAAAGAACAACAGGCCGATGATCGTGATCTGATACAGATAGCCGGCCGGGCGGGTAGATGTAGTGCTCATAAAACAAGGAAAGTTAGGTGCGTGTGAAATTGGCGCGGGTTTTGGACTTTTGCGGCCTGGCAAATGTAGCAATCCCCCCGAACCTGGCAACTTTCTTTCATTTAACAAATAAAAACGCATGAAACCCACACTTTTAATCCTTGCGGCAGGCATCGGTTCCCGTTATGGCGGTTTGAAACAGGTAGACGGCATGGGCCCCGGCGGCGAGGCCATTTTGGAATATTCGGTGTACGATGCGCTGCGGGCAGGTTTTGAAAAAATCGTATTTGTCATCCGGAAAGACATTGAAACGGAATTCCGCGAACGCATCGGGCGCAAAATCGAACGGCAGGCCCACGTAGAATACGCCTTTCAGGAAATGCGCACCGGCCTGGAGTGGATGAGCGAAACCCCGCGAAGGGAAAGACCCTGGGGAACCGGCCACGCCATTCTTTCCGCCAAAAACTGTATTGCCGAACCCTTCGCCGCTATCAATGCCGACGATTTTTACGGCGCCGATGCTTTCGCGGTGTTGGGACAATTCCTGCAAACCGAATGTTCGCCTTCGGCCTATGGCATGGTGGCCTACCAGCTGGCCAATACCCTGTCGGAAAACGGCTATGTCTCGCGGGGCGTTTGCTCGGTCGACGGCGCCGGATACCTGAGCGAAGTGACCGAACGCACCAAAATTGAGCGGCTGGAAAGCGGTATTTTTTACACCGGGGAACAGGGAGAACAACATCCCCTGGCCGAACAAACGCCCGTATCCATGAATTTCTGGGGTTTTCATCACAGTATCTTTCCGGAACTGGAAACGCAGTTCCGCGCTTTCGTGGAAGCCAATGCCGGGCAGCCAAAAGCAGAATTTTACATTCCAACGGTAGTCAACAACCTGCTGCACAACGGCATAATCCGCGTCAGGGTACTGTCCAGCGCCAGCCAATGGTATGGCGTGACCTACCCCGAAGACAAAGAGACCGTACGCGAAGCGCTGGCCCGCATCGCTTCTGACGGCCATTACCCCGCGCCGTTGTGGTGATTCGTTAACGGGGTGTTGTGAAAAGGTTCCTGTATGACAGATAAGCCTATTTTTGCGCTGAACGGTTAAAAAAAAGCTATATGCAAACAGCATCCACACTTTCCTTTCGCCCTGTCCGCCCCGAAGACAACCCTCAGGTAGCCAACATTATCCGGACGGTGATGACCGAATACGGCGCCGTCGGTGAAGGATATTCCATTGAAGATCCGGAAGTGAACGCCATGTACGAAGCGTACAACAATGATCGCTCCCTGTTTCTGGTATTGCAAACCGAAGACGGCCGGCTTGTGGGCTGCGGCGGCATTGCTCCCCTGCAGGGCGGCGACCCGGATACCTGCGAATTGAAAAAAATGTACTTCCTGCCCGAAGCGCGCGGAAAAGGCCAGGGACGCAAAATCGTTTCCTTACTCGAAACGGAAGCCCGCAAACGTGGTTTCCGTTATATGTATCTGGAAACCATCGAAGCCATGAAAGAAGCAAACGGTCTGTACAAACGCCTCGATTTTCAGCCGCTGCCCGGCGCCATGGGCAATACCGGGCATACGGCCTGCGGGTTGTTTTACGGGAAAAATCTTTAGGCAAACCCCAACCTTCTAAAACTTAAACCCTACCGTCAGTAAAAAATCGGAAACCGAGTTGTCGGTGGAAGCAACCGGGCCGCCTGAATAGGCGATTACCGAGCCGTCGCCCAGGCGCAGGCGGTAGCCGAGGTCGAGGTAAAACGACTCCAGCCGGACGCCGAAACCGGTCGTAAAGGCTGGATTAAACCCACTGTCCGTTGCATACGGTTTACCGAGCAGGTTGATGCCCGCGCGCAGACGAAAATTGTCCAATGCGGCTTCACCACCCAAACGCACGTTCATTTTCGGTTCAAAAATGCGCTGAATTTCATTATTTACGGCTTGCTCGGCCAGTTGATTGTCGGTATTGGCCACATTGGACGTAAAATCGAAACGGTTGGCGCTGTAATCCACCCATTCGACTTCTGCGCTCAAAAAGCCGAGTTTTTTGAACAATACTGCCCCGCTGAGTGAGGCTCGCCATGGCGTAGCCAGTTTGTAATCAAAATTGCCGCTGGGCGAGGAGGCTTGATTGCCATAGGCGCCGCTGTTGTCGGTGTAGCTGTAGGCGAAAGTATTGTTGTAATCGTCGGTCAGGCTAAGCCAGGTGGGCGAATGGACGGAAGCCCCCAGGCGCACGGCCTGGCTGGCGCGATAAATGACGCCGAATTTGAAATTAAAACCCAGTCCGTCCGTGTTCAGATATTCTCCGTAGGTCAGGTCGTCGAAATAATCAACCGCACCTGCAGGGTCCACTTCCCGGTATTCGCCGTTCAGCCTGTATTTCACGAATGGCACGCCAACGGTGGCCCCGATCATGAGTTTTTCATCGTAGTTTCCGGCAAAAGACAATAACATTTCATTTATGGTACCGGTTTGCGTCAGCGAATGGGATCGTTGGATCACGGCGTCTTCATTACCGATAAAATCGTAAGAGAGTACGTTATCCTGGTAATAAATGGCGTTCGCGTCGTAGGCCATTCCGGTAGAGAAAGGATCAAGGTCTTCCACTGCTCCATTGGACAAGACGCGCTGGGCATCGGCAAACCAGTTGTTGAGGATGGTGCCTTCCGCGTCGCCCGAATAGAAAATTCCCTGGTTAAAGTTGTTCATCTGATTGTAGCCGATCCCGACGTTGAATGTTTTCCAACGGCCGGCTCTCGGCGTGGTATTAAAAACAACACCCAGATTGTCGAAATGAAAGTGGCTTTTGCTTTCATCCTGGGCGGGGTTATTGCCGCCCGAAAGCGTGGCCTCCGTACCGGCAAACCGAAGCGCCGGCGTAAACATCAGTTCATCGGTGCGGTACATGGCCAGCCCGGCAGGGTTTTGACTCAGGGTACTGAACTCGGCCCCCAGCGCCCCGAAAGCACCCCCGGCGCCGAGAAAACGCGCGGTACCGCCCGGGTTCAGGTATGAATATTTCAGCACATCGGCGGCTGTTTGGCTATGGGCTGCAAAAGAAAAGGACAAAAAGAGCAGCAAAAGATTTTGTCTCATGGCTACAGGAATATCTGGTGAATAAATAAATAAGGGCAAAAGTAAATGGCCGAAAACTGGGCAGGAATAAAAATGGGTGGAAAGAGGTGACAGGACCAGTTTTCCACCCATTTTTCAAATTGGAAGCGTATTAAAAATTATCGCGGGGGAGGGCGTTTTAGTTCCGGCCGCCGCGGCCGCCGCCCGATGAGGAGCCGCGGCTACCGCCGCTATCGCCGCCCGAACGTCCGCCACTGCTGCCGCTGCTGCTGCCGGAAGAACGTCCGCTATCGAAACTGCGGCTTGGCGTTGACTGGAAACCGCGGTCGCTGCTTCCACTGGAGCGCGACGGACGGTCATAAGATGGTTCGGAACGGCGCGCCGGACGGGATTCACTCCGGCGTTCATCGCCACCTGAACGACTGGGCGCCACTTCCCGGCTGGGTCGGGTTTCGCGGCTGGGCGTCGTCTCGCGGCTGGGGCGCGTCTCCTGGTTCGGCGTTACGTCGCGGCTCGGACGTGTTTCGCGGTTCGGCGTTACGTCGCGGGCAGGGCGCGTTTCGCGGTTCGGCGTCACGTCGCGGCTGGGGCGCGTTTCGCGGTTCGGCGTCACGTCGCGGCTGGGGCGCTCGTTGCGAGCCGGCCCGGTAGCGCGGGGGCGTTCGGCGCCCGTACGCTCCGTCGTGTTGTTTCTTTCCTGAACCCGGGAGGGCGTAGTAGATATATTCCGGCCATTGGCGCGGGCAGGCAATTCGATCACCGGGCTTTTGCCGGCGTTATCGGTTGTCAGACGGCTTGGCGTAGCCCGGTCCGTATTGCTGACAATACGGGCATAACCCGGATTTACGGTAGTGCCGCCGCGGCGCGGGCCGGTGTACGTTCTGGGTGTGTAGCCGCCGCCGTTGTAATTACCGGCGCCATTGTTGTAATAGTAGTTGCTGTTTACCCAAACATTGCCGGGGCAATAGTAGGGGTTGTAGCCGTTCCAGGTCCAGTAGGGATCGTAGTAATAATTATTGAACACATAAGGGTTGTTCCACGCGCCATAGCCCCAGGGACGGTTCCATCCGAAGCCCCAACTGTTCCAGCCGCCACCCCAACTGTTCCAGCCCCAGGGATCATAAAATGCCCAGGCATTGAAACGGTTCCAGCGTTGCCAGCGACGCCAGCGCCAGTAGTCGTTGTATCCGCCGATGTAAATGGAAGCGCCGGGCGAGTAGAACGGGTCGTAGTTCCACATATCCACGAAGAAGGGATCGTAATAATCGATCACCCGGGTAGTCCGGTGGAAACGCCGGATACGCGACGAATATTCATAAGCATATTCATCTTCGTCGTAGTAATCGTCGTCGTTGTACTGTTTGGTAATTTTGCTGTCTTCCCGGTACGAGTCGTCGTACACCGGTGTTGTACTGGCATCGGTAGTCGGGTCGTAATACAGATCATCCTGGGCAAGCGCCGGCCCTGCGATCAGGGTTGTCGTCATCAGGAGACCCCACATCAAATCTTTATTTCTTTTCATGGCAATGGTTAGATTTTACTGTACAAAGTTCCGCAAGTCGCGTTTACAGGCTCAAAAATATTACCTTTGCGCGCTTTTTTTGGTTAAAAGGTCTTTAAATCAACATTTCACCGCCGTTAAAGTTGGCTTAAACCGTGTTTTTGGAACTTTAAAATGTTAAAATTTTTTATCCTTAGACCAAAAACCCGCGATGAAGTAACATCTGCCCCCGGTTTTAACCATGTTTTAACGGTCGCTTGTAAATGTACC
>CALEYM010000447.1 GCA_937926185.1 uncultured Bacteroidota bacterium
GAAGAACATCCTTCTTGGGACGATTGGATTACTGTCTTTAGCCACGCTGTACGCTTTCACCCACCCGGAAAGCGTACGCGAAACCGCATTTACGCTATTTTTTCCGGCAAAAACGCCCTCCTTCGCAAAAGAGTTTGCTCCCGGGGCATCGGGACAAAGCCTGAAGTTCAAAGCCCCGGCTTCGGAGCCCCAACTTCAAACTTCAAGTTTTGAACTTCAGGCTCCTTTAGATACTTTCCCGCCGTTGAAGGAGCGTTACGACGATTTTCTCAATACAAATGATCAAAATCCGATCGATCTGAAGGATCCGAAGGTGATCCAACAAGAGGTAGAATACGACCCGGTCAGCAATATGTACATTGTAAAGGAGAAAATCGGCGACGATTTTTTCCGGGCGCCGACCTACATGACATTCGAGGAATACGTGAAATGGCGCGATGAAAAACAACAACGGGAGTATTTCGACCGCCTGCAGGGCGTGGCCACGGGCGATAACAGAAGCCGGAGCGGCATCAGCGACCCCATCGCCAAGTTCGACGTTAAAAACACCCTGATCGACCGCCTTTTCGGCGGCACCAACGTGGATATCAAACCCCAGGGCAATATCAACCTCAAATTCGGCTTCGACTACCAGAAACGGCAAAACCCCATCCTTACCCTGCGCCAGCAGCGCTATGGCAACTTCGATTTCGACATGGACATCAACGTGAGCGCCGCGGGGAAAATCGGGGAAAAACTCAATCTCAACTTTAATTACAATACCCAGGCGACGTTCGACATCGACAACCAGATGAAGTTGAACTACGACACCAAAAACTTTTCCGAAGACGAGATCATCCAGGGCGTGGAGGCCGGCAACGTATCGCTGCCGCTGCGCTCCAACCTCATTAAGGGCGCGCAAAACCTGTTCGGCTTTAAAACCACCATGAAATTCGGCCACCTGAACATGACCCTGCTGGCCGCGCAACAACGCTCCCGCCAGAACTCCCTGTCCGTACAAGGCGGCTCGCAAATCCAGACCTTTGAACGCCCCATCGACGAATACGACGAAAACCGCCACTTTTTTATCAGCCACTGGAACCGCGCCCAGTTCGAGCCGGCCCTGATGTGCCTGCCGGTACCCCAATCACTGTTTACCATCACCCGGATGGAAGTTTGGATCACCAACGACCGCCTGGTGACGCAGGACGTGCGCGACATCGTGGCGCTGCAAGACCTCGCCGAACCCCTTCCTTTCCTCAATAAAGATTCCGCCGACCTGCGCGACATCTCGCTGCCCGCTCCGCCTGCCGTGGACATCAAAGGCCAGGGGCTGCCCGCCAACCAGAACAACCAGCTCTACCCCGACATCCTCGACGCCCTGAGAGTAGACTCCACCCTGCGATTCTCCGACAAAGTGGTATCCCGAATGACCCGGCCCGTAGGCATGAACGGGTTCGGGCTGAAACAGATCCGCGACTTTGAAAAAGTGCGGGCCCGCCTGCTGTCGCCGTCGGAATATACATATAACGACCAGCTCGGCTTTGTCAGCATCAACCTCAACGTACAGCCCGACCAGGTAGTAGGCGTAGCCCTGGAATACACCTACAACGGTAAACCCTACAAAATCGGCGAATTCACCAGCGAGGTGCCCAACGGCGACTCGCTGAACCAGAACGTGCTGTTCGTCAAAATGCTCAAAAGCACCACGGCCAACGTGCGTTTCCCCATTTGGGACCTGATGATGAAAAACGTGTACTCCATCGGCTCCGTCAATGTTGACCCCCAGGAGTTCCGTTTCGATATTTATTATGAAGACCCCGGTAAAGGCCAAAAACGCTTCCTCAATTCCGACGATATCCCTCCGGGCGTGGCCAACAAACCCCTGCTCCAGCTATTCCGCCTCGATACCCTGAACCTCCAGGGCGACCCCGGCCCCGACGGTATTTTCGACTTCGTGCCGGGCCTGACCATCAACCTGCGCAACGGCCGCATCATGTTCCCCGTACTGGAGCCCTTTGGTTCCTATCTGGGCAACAAACTGAGCGCCGCCGGCGCGCCGGCTGGTGTGATTCAAAAATACGCCTACCCGCAACTGTACGACTCCACGCTGTTCCGCGCGCGGGAATACCAGCAACTCAACCGTTTCACCCTGCGCGGAACGTATAAGTCCTCCACCTCTTCCGAAATATCCCTCGGCACCTTTAACCTGCCGCAAGGCTCCGTGCGGGTGACCGCGGGCGGGCGCCAGCTCATAGAAGGCGCCGATTACATCGTCGATTACAATATTGGTAAAGTAAAAATCCTGAACGACGCTATCCTGCAATCCGGGCAAAGCGTAAACGTCAGTTTCGAAGACAATACCCTGTTCGGATTCCAGAGCAGGACCATGCTCGGGGCCAGGTTTGATTATACGATCGGCAAAGATGTCAATATCGGCGCCACGTATATGAACCTGTTTGAACGGCCGCTCACGCAGAAAGTGAACTTCGGCGACGACCCCATCAACAATAAAATGTTCGGCTTCGACTTCAGCATTTCCAAAGAAGCGCCGTGGCTTACCAAACTGGTGGATAAAATACCGCTGATCAATACCAAGGAGCCGTCCACCATCACCGCGCAGGCCGAAGTAGCCGCCCTGAAACCCGGGCACAGCCGGGCCATCAACCAGGCCGGGGAAAAAGGCGGTATCGTGTATATCGACGATTTCGAGGGCAGCACCTCCAACCTGCCGCTGGCCAACCCTGCCAACGCCTGGGTGCTGGCCTCGGTGCCGCAGGGTACCGACAGCCTGTTCCCCGAATCGCAATTCAGCGACAGCCTCGTGCTGGGTGTCAACCGCGCCCGCTTGGCCTGGTATATCGCCGACCCCATTGCCCGCACGGGCGGCGACGGCGGCGACCCGTACACCCGGCTGATCCAGTTCCAGGATATTTTCCCCAACCGGCAACTCACGCCGCTCGAACAATCGGCGCTGCGCCCGCTCGACGTGACCATTTTCCCCCGCGAACGCGGCCCCTACAACTATGAACTGCCGGTCGACGACAACGGCGAAGGCTATCCCGGCATCTCCGCCGGCTTCACCACCTCGGGCGAACTCAACCGCCCTGAAACCCGCTGGGCCGGCTTTATGAAAGGCTTGAATACCAACGACTTCGAAGCATCGAATATCGAGTTTGTCGAATTTTGGGTGCTCAACCCCTACATGGATAAAAAAGACGGTACGGGTATTTCGCAAGCCGGAGACATGTTTATTGACCTCGGCGCCATTTCGGAGGATATCATGCGCGATTCGCGCCAATTCTTCGAAAATGCCCTGCCTACCGGCCAGGGTACCGGGGCCACCGCCAATACCCGCTGGGGCCGTGTGCCCGTACTGCCGCCCGTGGTAAATGCCTTCGACAACGACCCCGCCAAACGCGGCCTGCAGGACTTGGGTCTTGATGGCCTGAACGATAGCCTGGAAACAGAATTTTTTGCCGATTGGGTGCAACGCATCCGGAATTCAAGCATGCTTACCGCGGCCAAAGACGAAATTCTGGCCGACCCCTCCAACGACAATTTCCGCTACTTCCGCGATCCCAGCTTCCCCGACAACACCGGACTGCTCGAACGCTACCGCCGCTTCAACGGCCCCGAAGGCAACTCGCCGGTCAACAACTTCGACAACCTCAACCCCTCGGCCACCAACTACCCCGATTCCGAAGACCTCAACCGCGACAACTCTCTGAACGAGACGGAGGCATATTTCCGCTACAAAATACACATGGCCCAGCGGGATATCACCTTTACCGATGGTAAAACCGTGACCGCCCTCGACATCGAGTCGCCGGCCCTGCGGGATTTTGTTACCGACACCGTGGTATTTGACCGGGGCGACGACCGCTTTATCTGGTACCGCTTTAAAGTACCGCTCGACCACAACAGACGCGACAAAGTAGGCGGAATCCAGGATTTCCGGTCCATCCGTTTCGTGCGCATGCTCTGGAAAGGTTTCACCGAGCGCACTACTTTCCGATTTGCCACGCTCGAACTCGGCCGCAACCAGTGGCGTCGCTTTTCACAAGCGCTACCCTCGGTCGACTCCACCAATGTCGTCTGCGACGTAGGCCCTCCCAATACCCCGTTTGACGTAAACGCCGTGAGCATCGAAGAAAATGCGGCCCGCTCCCCGTTCAATTACACCATTCCTTATGGCATTTCCCGCGAGCAATCGGTGGGCGCTTTCCCCGACATTTTGCAAAACGAGCAGGCCTTGTCCATGTCGATTTGCAGCCTCGGATATTGCGATGCGCGCGCCATCTTTAAAACGCTGAACATGGATTTGCGGCAGTTCGAACGGCTGAAAATGTTTGTGCACGCCGAACAGGTGGATGAACCCATTGACAGCAATGACATGACGATCTTTGTTCGCATGGGCTCCGATTTTTACAATAACTTTTACGAATACGAAATCCCGCTGGTACCCTCCGATCCCAATAATGTCATCAACCTGAACCCGGAGAGCCGCTCCTACAAAGAGGAGGTTTGGCGCCCGGAAAATAATTTTGACTTCCCGCTGAACCTGCTTATCGATGTAAAAAAACAGCGCAATGCCGACCCTTCATACGATCTGAGTAAGGCATTCATCGCTCCGGACCCCGATAATCCGCGTGCCCGGGTAAAAATCGTAGGCAATCCGAACCTTGGCTATGTAAAAGGAATTATGGTCGGCGTGCGGAACGTGGATGCCGAAAACATTTCCGGTACCCACTGCGTCGAAACCTGGATCAACGAACTGCGCCTCAACGGTTTCAATGAAAAGGGCGGATACGCCGGCCAGGCCAGGGTGGATGTAAAACTGGCCGATCTGGGCAACGTCTCCTTTTCCGGCAATTACAGCAGCATCGGCTGGGGCAGCATCGAGCAAAAACTCATCCAGCGCCAGCGGGAAGAGATCATTCAATACGATATTTCCACCAACCTCGAACTGGGCAAATTCCTGCCCGAAAAATCGGGCCTGCGTATTCCCTTCTACGCCCAGTATTCCAATACCACCAAAAACCCGGAATACGATCCTTACGATCTCGATATCAAACTCAAAGACAAGATCAACAACGAGGCCGACCCCGTGAAACGCAACGAAATCCGCAGCATGGCGCAGGACGTTACCACGGTGCGCGGTTTCAACTTTACCAACGTCCGTAAGGAACGCACGGGCGCGCCCCGGAAAATTCCCCTACCCTGGAATATTGAAAACTTCAGCCTGACCTACGCTTTCAACCAGCAGCGGAAACGCGACCCTTTCATTATCAACGATCAGCAAAACCAATACAAAGGCGGCTTGGATTATCAGTATGCTACCGGGCTGAAACCTATTCAACCGTTCAAAAAACTCATCAAAAAAGACAAATATTTCAAGTGGATCACGGAACTCAATTTTAACCCCCTGCCCAATACCTACGGGTTCAATACCAACCTCGAACGCTTGTCGCAATCCACTACTTACCGGTTCGCCGGCGAAGACCCGGCCCTCAATACGTATTACAACCGGCGTTTTACCTGGGATCGGAACTACGACCTGGGCTGGGACATCACCCGGAACCTGCGTTTCAACTTCGACGCCACCGCCCGCAGCCTGATCGATGAACCGCAGCAATACAAACCCGACGGCTTCACCCCCTATACGAAGGCCGAACGCCGCGACTCTATCCTGAAAAACCTCAAAACCCTGGGCCGGCCAAAAAATTACACGCACAACGCCAGCCTGAACTATACCCTGCCCTTCAAGGTAATACCGTTGATGGACTGGATCACCGTAAAAGCCTCGTACACGGCCAGTTACACCTGGACCGCCCAGTCGCTGAAACTGCAATACCTGGAAACGCCGGCAGAGTACGCCAACGTGGTCAACAGCCGCTCTTTGGGGAACGTTATTCAAAATACCAGCGTACGGCAGATCAACGGCGAGTTCAATTTTGAAACCCTGTACAATAAAAGCAAATACCTGGCAAAGATCAACAAACCCGCTCCCAAGGGCGCGCCCAAAACGCCCGGAGGCCGGAACCTGCCTGGCGGCGCCACCGACCCGGGCGGCATGGCTCCCGGAGATAAAGACGACTCAGGCGGCGCCCCCGGCGTTTCACCGCGGCGAAACCGCGACCGCGATACAGGCGGCAAACCCGGCGCACCCGGAAGCGATACCGCGGGCGCCGACAAATCGAAAAAAGATAAGGATAAAAAAGACAGTAAAGACAAAAAGGATAAAGATAAAAAGAAAGACCGCCAGCCCTCCATGGCCGAACGCATTGCCCTGCGCCCGCTGATGATGGTGCGCCGCGCCCGGGCTACTTACAGCGAGAACTTCGGAACCGTGCTGCCGGGATTTACCCCCGACTCCAAACTCATGGGCCTCAGCGAAGGGTTCGCCGCCCCGGGATGGGCTTTCGTAGCGGGGTTCCAGCCCAACCCGAAATGGCTCGACGAAGCCGCGGATAAAGGCTGGATTACGCACCGGCCTGAGTTGAACCAGCAGGTCATGCGCAATTACACGCAGAACTTCGATGCCTCCGCCACTATCGAACCGTTCCAGGACTTCCGGGTGGAACTGAACCTGAACAAACAATTCGCGCGCAACAGCACCGAACTGTTCAAAGATACGTTATTCGGCCTCGACCCCCAGGAAAAGTATTTTGATCACCGCGCACAGCGCGATATGGGCAGCTTCACCGTGTCGTATTTCACGATGAAAACTCTGTTCAACAATGATATAAACGGCATTTTTGCCCGATATAAAGATTACCGGACGGTCATTTCGAACCGATTGGGGCAGGACGCCGGCAACAATGACCCCCACATCAAGGATGGCTACGCTTATTCATACGGGTATGGCAAGATACAACAGGAAGTGTTGATCCCGGCATTTATCGCGGCTTATTCCGAGTCGGACCCCAACACTGTCGGGCTTGACATTTTCAAAACCCGCCCGGCCATCAACTGGAAACTGAGCTACAACGGTCTGGCCAAAATAGGCAAACTGAACCAGATTTTTTCAAGCATACAAATCACGCACGGCTACAAAAACACCCTGACGGTCAATTCCTATAATACCGATTTATTCTTCGATCCCGGCAATCAGTTCGTGACCGACGAATTGACCTACAACTACATTGCCCGGTACGAAATTCCGCAGGTGCTGATCAACGAACAAATGTCGCCCCTGCTTGGCGTGGATGTCAAGTTGAAGAACGACATGACGTTCAAACTGAATTTCAAAAAAAGCCGCACCCTGGCCATGTCGTTTATCGATTATCAGTTGGCCGAGTCGCGGGTTACCGGCTATACATTCGGATTCGGCTACCGGATGAAAAATGTGGAATTGCCCTTCCTGAAAGGAAAAAAGAAAAGCAAAAGCCGTACGAAAAAAAGCACTACGCCCACCACCCCGACCACGCCACCCGGTGGCCGGGGTGGCGGTCAGCAAGCCAACGACATGACCTTCAAGGTTGACTTCGACCTGAACGACGACATCACGGTCAATCACCGTCTGGATCAGTTGGAAGAAGCCATACCCACCCGCGGAGGCCGCAAAACCACCATCGACGTTTCCATCGATTATGCCCTGAACCGGCGCCTGACGCTACGGCTGTACACCAAATACGACAAAACAGTGCCCAAAACGTCGCAGTCGTTCCCGATCACTACGATCAGTTCGGGTGTGGCGATACAGTTTCAGCTCAATTAAAAAAGGGTTTAGGCGGGAAAAATTCAGCCCCCTTTTTCCGCCATTCTTCCTCCCAAAGTAGTCAGTCATCCTGCCTTTTTTGTAAAAAGAGGCGGGATGATTCATTTTTGTACCGGAAAAGGCGAACGCTTTTTTCGCCTTAAACAACGACCTTTAGCGATGAAACCGGGCATTTTATGGTACACCGCATACCGACACGGACGAAACTGTTGCTGGCCTTCGGGCTGAACATTTTCTTTTATGGCGTGCTGATGTACGTGAACCTGAACGGGGCAGACCGGCACTGGAGCGCGATTTTTGGTAAGAACTTCGGCATCCTGTTTTCTGAATACCTGGTGGGAAGCGCCGTCATTTTTGGCTGGCTGTTTCTGGCCGAACGGATACACGAGCAGTTCGAACGCTGGTTTGGCGAAGATATCATCAGCAAGGGCGGTGTTTTGCCCAACGCGGCGGCGATCCTGGCCTTTGCGGCCGCCAACCTGGTGGTGAATCATTTTGCCCTGCAGTTGATCTACTGGCTTCAAACGGTAACCCTTGAACGCCCCGATAACAGCATCGTGGCCGACAGTGCATATTCCCGGATGTCTGTGCGGTTTGCCTACGTGAATTACATCATCATGGCGTTGTTTGTGTATTATTTGCTTACACACCGACGCATCATGCAGCGGATGGGCGAAGCCGCGTTGCGCGCCGAAAAAGCCCAAAAAGTGCGTATCGAGTCGCAATACGCCCTGTTGCGCAGCCGGGTTAATCCGCATTTTTTATTCAACAGCCTGAGCACGCTCTCCTCGCTCGTGCAGGTAGACGGCGAATTGTCGGAACAGTTCATCGACCGCCTGTCCAGGGCCTACCGCTACATGCTCGAACACCGCGACCGGCAAACCGTGCCGTTGAAAACAGAACTGGAGTTTCTGACCGCCTACGCTTTTTTGCTGGAAACACGGTTCGGGAATAAATTCCGCATCGAAACCGCCGTACCCGCGGCGGTGGCAGAACAACGCCGGCTGGTACCGCTTACTTTACAGGTCATTGTGGACGGCGCCATAAAGTCCAACCGGATGTCTGCCCAATCGCCACTGGTCGTAAACATTGCGATGGAGACCGGTAACCTGCAGGTGCGGTACAACCGCCAGCCCAGAACGGAGCCGGATGCCACCATTGGCGATTGGGACTGGAACCTGTTCGAGGCGCAATATGCCGCCCTGTATCCCGAAGGCCGGATGATCCGAAAAACCTGCGATGAAAAAACCTGCACGGTTTTCTTTATGCTAATAGAGTAATCTAAAACCATAGCGTATATGTCGGCGCATGCCTAAACATATACCCGCCCGACGCAAATGGATCATGGCCGC
>CALEYM010000448.1 GCA_937926185.1 uncultured Bacteroidota bacterium
AAGTTTTGTACAGGCAATTAGCAATTCACTTATGATACCTCCTACCGTTCCTGCGACATTTAGCTACACAAACTGACAATTTAATCCTTTTCTAAATTTGCCCGATGCGACGTAACCAATATCAAAAAAAAGCGGCGTACCTTTGAAGCACACATACTATCAGGAAAACTTTTAATCGCGCTAGCGTTATTTTTTAGCATCACAATCCGATGAAACGAATGTTATTGGCCGTTTTTTCTGCCCTGTGCGTACACGCCTCCGCCCAAATCACCATCACTGCCGCTACTTTCCCTGCTGTTGGCGACACCTTCCGTTATGCGCTCGACCTCAACGTTGAGGGGAATGATTTTATCACGCCGCCGGGTGGCAACCAGGTTTGGAATTTTACCCAATTGAATCGCGAGCAAACCTTTGAAACGGTGTACCGGGCGCCGAATGCCGGCACGCAGTCGGCCAATTTTCCCGGCGCCGAGCTGCTGGTCATCGGGGCTAACGGAGAATCGTATTACAATGTGACTAATAATAAAGTAGAACTGCTGGGCTACGCCGGCGGCGATCCGGCCAATTTGGGTGTGAATGTCCTGGCCAGATTTACGCCACCTGTCATAGAGCGCCGTTCGCCCATTATGTTTTTTGACATCAACCAACAAACAACCGACCTGAATTTACCCTTTTCAACAGATGCTCTTCCGGACAGCCTGCTGGCCAATATCCCTGGCTCCCAATTCATCGACTCTATCCGGGTGCGGGTTAATTTCCAACGCCTCGATGTGGCCGATGGCTGGGGTACGCTGCAAGTCCCCGGCATGCTCATGCCTGCGCCTGTGTTGCGTGAAAAACGCACCGAATACACCACGACGAATCTGGATGTTCACTCTTTCCTCGGCTGGATTCCCGTGCCTGCCGGCAGCGGCGGCGGCCTGCTCGATTTCCTGGGTACCGACACAACGATCTCGTACCGTTATTACAGCAATACCGACAAAGAGGAACTTGCCGCGGTTACCCTCAACAACGATGCTTCGATGGTGGAATTTGTTCGCTTTAAAAACTTCGGCAACCTGACCCCCGCCATAGAGACCGACGCTCCCGGAGCTGCCGGTGTGCAGGCCTTTCCCAATCCGGCCATCCAATGGGTGCGCTTCGACTGCACCAACCTGCCAGCCGACGAATATACGCTCAAGATATTCAACATCGTCGGAAAGGTGGTTTGGAAAAATACTTATGTCATATCCGGTAGCAAATCGATCAGGGTGGACCTGGATGACTTTAAAAAAGGCACCTACCTGTACAGCCTGGTAGATCAGAATGGCCTCATCATTGGTACCAAACGTTTGGTGGTGGTGAAGCCGTAAGGCAGCAGGCAGTTGTTTTTGCTCTTTGCCCTATTATTTTTGCCGTATGGCAAACGAACCTGGGACACCTGCTCGCACCGGCCGCTGGACTTTATTGTGGTACGGTCTGGCGTTGGGGGTGTTGCTTGCCGCCCTGCAGGCAGCCCGCTACAGGCTGATGGTGCTGGATCATGCCGAGGAACTTTACATCGGATTAATTGCCCTGCTGTTTACGGTTTTGGGTATCTGGGCTGGCCACCGGCTCACCTCCGGGCGAAAAAAGGAGGTAATAACGCCCGTTTCGGCGTCGCTTTCCGGTCCGGCCCTGGAGCTGGCCCTGGAAAAATTGAACATCACTCCCCGCGAATACGAGGTGTTGCAATACATCGCCGAAGGGTTGAGCAACCAGGAAATTGCCGGACGTTTGTTCCTGTCGCTCAACACCGTCAAAACGCATATCGCCAACCTTTTTTCCAAACTCGACGTTCAGCGGCGCACGCAAGCCGTGCAAAAAGCGCAGGCGCTCGGCCTGTTGGGCAATGTTCACCCGAAAGTATGATTTGCAGCACCCGGCGGCAAATCACCCGAAAGTATGGCGTTTCGCAACGGCAAGTCCCCTTCCTTTGTCCCAGTTGTTCACCAAAATTTTATTTCAATGAAAAAGATTATTTTGACTTACGGGTTGATCTCCGGCGCCATCGCGGCTGCCCTGATGCTTGGCATGGGACTTTATCTGGGCGACAGTCCCGAAAACTTCGAAAACGGAGAACTATTCGGATACACCGGTATCATCCTCAGCATGTTGTTCGTATTTCTGGGCGTACGGGCCTACCGCGACCAGGTAGCCGGCGGTCAGCTCAGTTTCGGACGGGGTTTCCAGGTCGGTATCCTGATCACGCTCATTTCCTGTATTTGTTATGTGCTGGCCTGGCAGGTCGTTTTCCGTACGCTCACGCCCAATTTCATGGAACACTACATGGCCTACACCCTGGCACAGATGGAGCAAAGCGGCGCGAGCGCAACGCAGATTGCCGAAAAAAGCGCCGAAATGAAAAAGTTTGGCGAGATGTATAAAAATCCGCTGGTCAATATGGCTTTCACCTTCATCGAACCCTTTCCGATTGGCTTGCTGGTGACGTTGTTGTCGGCGGGGATTCTTCGTAAAAAATAAAATAAAGGTTAAAATCGGTTAAAACCCGTTAGAAAAAGGTGAATGTCCCGGGCATTCGCCTTTTTTTGTTGTTGAGGTGCAACCAGCAGGCTAACCTTGTTGTCGATTTGCTGTTCGTTCAAAACAAATACCATCTATTGCTATGCGTACCAAATCTTATTTTCTCGCCCTTGCTCTTCTCTTTTCTCTCATATCACTGCATGCTCAACGCGAAGAAACCGTGCTGGGCAGCCGCCACCTTGGCTTTTCCGGTATCTGGGGCGGCTCCAAACACCAGGTGTCCCGATTCGGAAATAACAACCAGTACGTGCATGGCTGGCATTTCGGTCTGGAATTCGGTAAGGCGCTTACTGTCGGCTTCGGTGGCTACAATCTGAACGACGATATCCTCTGGGACAACGTACCCGGACAGCGTTTCGACATGCACTGGCGCACCTTCAACCTGGGTTACGCCATTCAAAGCTACCGCGCTGTTCACCCCATAATCAATTTCGACGCCGGACGCGGCAAGGTCAAACTGCTCGACGAAGGCATCGACGACCGGGTGTTTGTCATTCAGCCCTCGGCAGGTATTGAGATCAACGTGCTGCGCTGGTTCCACCTCGGGCTGGAAGGCGGATACCGGTTCGTCACCGATAGCGACCTGCCCAATTTCAGCGACCGCGAACTCTCCGGCGCTTTCGGCCAGGCCACGCTGCGATTCGGTTTTTCCTGGGGGCGTTTCCGGAAAGATCACCGGGATCGGGGGTAATGCTGTCACGGCGAAACCGGCCCATACGTCGTTTTTGTTAGTTTTATCTTCGTTTGCCCCCAGGCACGCGTGATTTTCACGATGAACAGGTTATCGTAATCATTGTCGGCGATAGTGGCGCTTTCGCCGCTGAGCCCCTGTACGATTTCCGGAATATTGTTGGAATGGCCCACGACTAACACGGCTTTGATATGAACAGGAAAAGGATAAAGTTTCTCATGGAACAAATATTATAAAAAAAGATTACTCATCTTTTTATCAACATTCGCCTTTCTTGTTCCTGCCCTGTCCGCGCCATCAAAAAATACGTCCCAACCTGCAAATCTGCCAGGGGCAGCGGTATTTCAAGCGCGCCGTCCACTTCCACTTCCGATGAAAAACCGGTTGGCCGGCCCTGCGCGTCGAGCAAATACAGCACAACTTTTTCCCGTTGGGCCGTGCCTATAGTAATCCGGGTTTCGGCGCCAGCGGGGTTGGGCGAAAGGCTGATTTGCAGGCGGGCGCCGTAAATGGTCGCTGCCCGGACCGGCAACAAGGCGCTTCCACCGTCGCGGTCGATTTGCCGGAGGCGGAAAGCGTATTTGCCCGGCTGAAGTGTTTCCGTGCGGTATTCATACCGGGCGGGGCTTTTCCCGTCGCCCTTCGGCAATACCAGGCCAATGGCCTGCCAGTGCTGCCCGTCGGCATTGCTCTGTTGTATTTCAAAACCTGTATTGTCGATTTCCGTGGCAGTTTCCCAGGTAAGTAAGGCTTTTTGCCCTTCTGCCCGCACGTCGAAGCGTACCAGCTCAACCGGCAGGGGTTGTTGCGACAGGGCCACGTTCAGTATGGTAAGCACGCCGTTATCGAGCGTGACTTGCTCGCTATGGGCGATGTAGCCCGGATGATTGACCACAACGGTAAATGCGCCGTTTTCAACCTGCCCCATTTTGTAATCGCCGTTAGCGTTGGCGCTTTCCTGGGTACCGGTACTACTGATCGTTACTTTGGCGCCCGGCAGCGGCAGGCCGGTGGCGGCGCTGGTCACCTGGCCTTCCAGGTAGCAACCGCGCACGTAGGTGGGAGTCAGTACGTACAAAACGCCGTCGTTGGTACCAGGGTTGCGGATGTTGGAAGCCACGATGTTTCCGGAGGGGAAGTATGGATAGACGCCCCAACAGCCTTCAAAACCGTTGCCCGAACCGCCCGGATAGGTGTCGTAGCGACCTACCTTCACCAGGTTGGCCGGGCGGTTGCCGTCGATGATGGCAAATCCGTCTTTGTACCAGGAGGTCACGGCATAATTGTCCAGCACATGCGTATTATGCACGATGGAGCCTGATCCGGGCGTAATTTGTATCCTGTCCAGCAAGGTGATATTGTTGGGATTGGACACGTTGTAAGTAGCCAGATAAGAGTTGCTCACCTCGTCGGTGGTGAACAGGGTGCTGCCCGACAACCAGGTGTTGTGCGTAAATGCGCCGGGCGTGGTTTGGGTGCCGAGCAGGGTGGGGTTGGTCTTATTCGCCATGTTGATTATGGCAAACTGGCCCGCATAGATATGTGCCGAATAGAGCATGTCATTATTTACATAACCGTCGTGCGCGTACCCGATAAAGTTCACATATCCAACGTAGGTCGGATTATAGGGATCATTGTTCAGGTTGAATACCTGCGGCCTGCCGCCATTGAGGTTGCTGCCGTATACGTACAGGTATCCTTTTACTTCATCGATATGCAGCGCGTGACCCTTGGTCATGCCCGATCCGCCGTCGATGCTGTGATAGTTCAGGTTGGAATTTGGCAGGTTGTTCAGGTCGACGATCTGCACGGCGCCGCCGCCTTCCGACACCACGTAGGCGTAGTGCGAGTAGGTTTTGATTTCGCGCCAGTCGCTCGAAGGGCCTGAAATTTGTACGATTTGTACCGGATTGTCCGGATTGGTTACGTCCACCACGATCATGCCGTTTTTGGCGCCTACCAGGGCGTACTCATAGCCGCCGGCGCTGTAACCCCAGATATTGGCCAGTTTTTGACCGGGAAATTCGAGCGTGGAGCGCAGGGTGACGTTGAGGTTTTGGGAAAGGCAGGGCGGGAGGGTAGTGAGGAGATAAAGGAAGAGGGTGTTTATTTGTTTGAGCATAGCAACGAATTATTTCTACAATGTCCACCTGGCCGGGGTCATAGTTACTCTCTAAAATACTACTTTATCGTAAACTGCCTCCATTTTTAAGCCGACCCCAATACTCCTGAACCACAATTCTTTGTCTAGTCCTGCTACTTCCGAAGACCGCCACATATCGGGTTCTTCCCGGAAAAGCAAAATGGCTTCGGGTTTGTCCTGGCGCAGGAGGACGTACTCTTTAAAAGAAGGTAAACTTTGATACTCAAGGAATTTTTGGTTGCGGTCGTAATGCGCGGTGCTGGGTGATAGTACCTCAACGATCAATATCGGGTTGATAATGGCATCGGCTTCTTCCTCCGTTTGCAAGGGTTCGCCGGCTACCACCAGAACGTCGGCATATACGTAATAATGGAATTTGGGCAGGTAAATTTTCTGATCGCTGCCAAATACCTCGAATTCGGGCATCGACTGCAATTTGTTAAACAACATTCCAAATACATTTCTGGAAATCCGGTTGTGCGGTATTGTTCCTCCGGCCATTTTTTCAAGGATTCCGTTATAAAAGGCATATTTCTCCCCCGTTTTCCGCTCGAGGCGCAGGTACTCAGCAACGCTGTATGTCTTAGTCGACGAAATAGCGGTCATCTGCTTTAATTTTTTACAAAAATACGATTTTATACTCAATCACTCAATCACTCAATCACTCAATCACTCAATCACTAATCTGCCCCATCAGCCATTCTTTCTCCGTCAAAACGGGCTCCGACGCGATTTGCCGGCGCAACTTATGCGTGTCGCCGGGCGCGCGGCGCAGGAGGGCTTGGGTAAATCGCACAATATTAAGGTAATTTTCGCGGTGATAGCCCACGGCCCGCTGACGGCGGATATAGTTTTTCATGCTGTGGAGGTGGCTTTCCAGTAGATCGGTTTCGCCTGTTTCGTAATAAATTTTCAATTGCAGGGTTTTGGCGTTCAGGCTGTTGATAAAATCTTTGTAATCGGCGCGCTGCAGGTATAAAAGGGCTGCCTTGTAATCCTGCCGGGTATAAGCCACGCGGGCCATGTTCAGGCTAAACGTTGATTCCCGGAAGCCGCGTTCCAGATAAGATTTATACCGGTGGATAAACTCCTCTGCCCAGGCTACTTCCTGAAGGCGAATGGCCACGCCCACAATATTGTGAAAGGCAAAACGCGAGAGCAGTCCGTTTTCAAGCAGGAGTTCGCGATCCAGTGCTTCCCGGTAAAGTTCGAACGTGATGCGATACCAGGATTTCCCGCCTGTTTCATTGCTTTTTTTAACGCCATAATTGATGGCCAGCAGATACAGCGACCGCAGTTCCTCTGGCGGGAACCGGTCGGCAAAGTTGGAAAGCGTTTCCCGGAAACGGATAAAATGCGTTTCAGCGGCGGGGTCGGCCAGGAAATGGCAGGCGTGAAAGTAAAGAGCGATAGCCGGTATGCGCAGTAATTCTTCCGTTTCCACGTGTGCAAAAATAGCGTCGAGCAACCCGAAACGGTACTCGGTTTTGAACACTGCCTGATGAGATCGGGCCAAACAGACGTGCCGGAGTTTGCGGGCGATATAAGTGGTGTCGAGCAGGTCGGATATTTCCTGCAAATTGAACGCTTCGTAGCGTTTGGCCGCCGAAGCCGATTGGAACTGCTCCAGTTCGATGCGGTGCAGGTCGTCGAAGTGTTCGGCATGGCGCCAGGCTTGCCGTTCGCGGTCACGGCGCACTTCGCGCAGGGCGCTTTGGGCGTGTTTGGGCAGGTTGCGTTTGCGATAGGCGCCGGCCAGGCGGATCTTGTTGCGTTCCGGGTCGGCAAATTTCTCCTGGTACATCAGGTAGTGCTCCAGTAGTTCAAGCAGGTCGCTGTTGGCCAGCCGGAGTTTCTGATCGTCGTATTCAACACCGGGATATGCCGCTCCGAAAGCCTCCCGCGGCTTTGGCGTTTTTTCTGTTTCCACGCAATGACGGAGGTAAGTAGCCAAAGCGGTCAGTTGCGCTTTGCGGTTGAAAAACGGCGAACGCGCGAACAGGTCGAATTCGCGCAGTTCGGATTTGCTCAGGGTGGCAAAGGCTTCCCACAGGAGGGTTTTTTCCATTTTATACACGTTTAACGCGCCTTACCTTTTTACAAAAATCTGTTTCCACAGATTTAAATCCAAATTATCGCTACATTTTTTTAAAATTTAAACTGATTGTCAATTATTTAAAATAAATAAACAAAAAAATACGCTACAATTTTAAATTTTTGTCTTTGCGCATCGAGCCAGCATCCGGCACATTTGCAGTATCAAATACATTGTGAAAAGTCCCACACATGAAAAAACACATACTTGTCGTTTTGTTGCTATTCGCCGGCACCCGCCAGGCGCTTTCCCAATGCACCGCCGGCGCAGGCCCCAACCTGTTGCTGACCTGCTCCACCACAGAGGTCGTTTTGCAGGGTTCTTCCAATATACCGGGCGCTACATATTCCTGGTCCGGCCCCGGCGGCTTTACCTCCACGGAGCAAAACCCGGCGGTTGTGACCCCCGGCTCTTATTCGCTCACTATTACCGACCCCTCCGACGGATGTACGGCCACGGCCAGCACTACTGTTCTGCAGGATATCGCGCCGCCCACAGTCAGCGCCACCGGCGGCATATTAACCTGTGCTATTCCATTTATTAGTCTGAATATCAATACTGTGCCTGATTTTATTCCCTGGTATTGCGATGGGCCGCAAAGCTTTTCGTATCCGGCGCAACCCATCGTAACACTTCCGGGGGTCTACCAAATTGTCGCGACCAATCCGGCTAATGGTTGCACGGCAAACATGATGGTTACAATAGCTCAGGATACAGATGTTCCAATCGCTACTGCCGCGGGTGGAATGATCAGTTGTCAAAGTCCCGCCTTAACGCTAAACGGTACCGGTTCCAGCACCGGCCCGCAGTTTTCGTATATTTGGGATGCCATCAATGGCAACATTGTTTCCGGGGCGAATACGCTCACCCCCGTGGTAAATGCCGCGGGCATTTACAGACTGACCGTTTTCAACAATGCCAACGGATGCTCCAGTACCGCGCAGGCCGAGGTGACCGGTGGTTTTACCCAGATCGACCTCACCGCGAGTGGCGGAACAGTCGGCTGCACTCCCGCCGACATCACGCTGACAGCGTCTTCCAATGTGGCCGGGGTGACCTTCAACTGGAGCGGGCCCGTTAATTTTAACTCCTTTTTGCAAAATCCTGTAATCCTCAATGCCGGGCCTTTAAATGCCGGATTATATACCGTTATAGCCGTTGAACCCGTAAACGGATGCTCTGCCACGGCCACCGCGGAAGTGACTATCGGGCCCGACGTGCCGCGGGTGGAGGCGATAATAACCACCCCGTCGTGCATCAACGATCCTTCCGGGGCCATCATACTCGCGGCCAGCGGCGGTACGCCGCCTTATACCTACGCGTGGGCGGGGCCCAATCTTTTTACCAGTACCACGAAGGACATAACAGGCCTGCTCGCCGGGATTTACCAGCTGACCATAACGGATGTCACGGGCTGTTCCAATGTTCAGCAATTCACCGTTGCGGAACCGGCGCCGCTTGTTTTGACCCCGGACATTACCCCCGTAAGTTGCAACGGCGGCTCCGACGGTTCGGTATCGGTGGAGGTTTCAGGTGGCAATGGCCTTGCTTTTGCTTATTTGTGGTCGAACGGGTCAAATGCGAGCGTACTTTTCGGTGTGCCGGCCGGAACCTTTACCCTGACGGTAACCGACGTCGGCAATTGTACCGCGCTCCTGCAAGTTCAGGTGACCGAACCGGAGCCGCTCACGTCGCCCGGGGTGTTGATCTGTGAAAACAGCGTCAGCCTTCAGATTGCCGGGGGCGTCCTGCCTTATTTTGTCGTCTGGCGCATAGACAACCCTAACGGCCCTGTCATAGCCACCGGTACCAGTCCGACCGGTCTTTTTCCCGGCGGAACGTATTATCCGTCCGTATTGGACGGGAATAATTGCGCTTTCCAACCCGACCCCGTAACCCTGAGCCCCGGCAACACCCTGCCCTGCACCCGGGTGACGGGGCGGGTGATACTCGACGAAAATCAAAATTGCGCCCCCGATTCGATAGAAACCGGCCTGTCGAACTGGTTCCTGAAAGCAGAGGGGTCAAACGGCACGTTTTACGGTTTGAGCGACGCTTCCGGGCAATACCACATCAGCCTCTTGCCCGGCGACTATACCGTGACGCTTTTTCCAAAGGGCGCCCAGGATTCAATTTGCCAAAATAATTTTCCGGTTTCGCTCGTATTTCAGGGCGAAGTCGATACGGTTGATTTTCTGGCCCAGCCAGCTCATCCCTCCTGCGCGTCTTTAAGCGTCAGTCTTGCATCTTCAGCCCTGCGCCGTTGTTTCAACACCAATTATTATCATATCAATTATTGCAACGACGGCCCCGGCGCAGCCGAAGATGTTTATGTTGACGTTGCGCTGGACCCGTTGATGACCATTGTGATTACTTCGGCGCCCTATACCGATCTGGGCAACCACCTGTACCGCTTTCAGGCCGGCGACATGGCGCCCGGCGATTGCGGCGTTTTCTGGATACGGACCGAACTTTCCTGCGACGCCATCCTGGGACAGACACATTGCGCCGAGGCGCATATTTACCCCGACACGCCCTGCGATCCCGCCGATTCGCTATGGTCGGGCGCGCTCGTGGAAGTTACTTCTGTGTGCGACGGCGATTCCCTGGATTTTATCCTGAAAAATACGGGGTTAAATGAAATGGGTCAGGCGCTGGAATACATCGTTATCGAAGACGGCATTATGACCTATCAGGGCATGGCGCCCTCGCTCGGGGCCGGCGAATCGATGACCGTTAGCGTGCCGGCCAACGGCTCTACCTGGCGCATAGAAGCCAAACAGGAGCCATTGGCGCCGGTACAATCCGAGCCGGTGTTGTCGGTGGAAGGTTGCACTACGACGGGGTCGTTCAGCACCGGTTTTGTCAATCAATTCCCGGTAAATGACGAGAGTCCTTTTGTCGACATCCTGTGCAGGGCGAATACCGCTTCCTACGACCCGAATGATAAACAGGGCTTTCCCACGGGTTATGGCGCCAAACGATATATCCGGCCCGGTACGGAGCTGGAGTACCTGATCCGTTTTCAAAATACCGGCAACGACACGGCTTTCACGGTGGTGATCCGCGACACTCTGTCCGAATGGCTCGATCCGATCACGGTGCAACCCGGCGCAAGCAGCCACCCTTATCGTTTCGAACTGACGGGAAGAGGCGTACTGATCTTCGACTTCCAAAACATCCTGCTGCCCGACAGCAACGTGAACGAGCCGGCTTCCCACGGTTTCGTGCAGTACCGCATCCGCCCGCGCGCCGATGTGCCGCTGGAAACGGATATTTTCAACAGCGCCGCCATTTATTTCGACTTCAACGATCCGATCATCACCAATAACACCGTGCACCGCATCGGCGAAAACTTCATCAGCGTCGGCTTCTGGGAACCCCGCAAACCCGCGTATACCGTCAGCGTATACCCCCAACCCCTGAGCGATGCTGCATGTATCGAAGTGAAGGGCCCTGCCGGCGCCACCCGCCTGCGCATATTCGACCAAACCGGCCGGCCGGTGCTGGCGCTCGATGCCGCGGAGCCGCGGTTCCTGTTGCGGCGGGGCGACTTGCCGGCAGGGATGTATTTCTTCCGGGTGGAAATGGATGGAGCAGTGATCGGGAGCGGGAAGTTGATTGCGCGGTGATTTTTGGGCGCTTCGGCGCGTTTTTTCACCATAGAGGCACGGAGCGTTCAGTGATGATGCCCGCGCTGCGCTATTTTCTTTTCAATCGGCGTATCTTTATCTACTACCTCGAAATGCGCCATCATGCCCGCGGCGGCGTGTTCGAGAATATGGCAGTGATACATCCATTTGCCGGTACGTTCGTCGGGCATCCAGGCAATTTTGATGCTGCCTTTGCGGGGCACGTTGTAGGTGTCTTTCCAGGCTTTGAAGGCGGGCGCCTGTCCGTTTTCTTCCAGCACCTGGAAGAAGAAGCCGTGCAGGTGAAACGGGTGATCGAGCATACTGGGATTGGTGATTTCCCATACCTGTAGTTCGCCCGAGCGGACGGGCTGGTCGTGGAGGTGCATTTCGTCGTTGATGGTGAAGTCGACGCCGTCTCTCCAGTTTCTTTTGCCGTGCAGTTTGATGTGACGGTTGGCAGGGGCGTTGGGCCCAGCGAGCGACGGAACAGGCTGAAACGTATCCGGGATGTTGGCTACCGAGGTTTTGGCGGCGCCGGTCCGTACGGTGGCGAACAGTTCCCGTTTCGCTTTACCGGCGCCGCGGTCGAAGGGGAGCGATTCGATGCGGACGGTCTCGTTCGCCTCGAAGGGGCCAACGGCCAGGTCGAAACGTTCGCCGGGCGTGATCAGGAGTTGGGTGTCGATACGCGGCCTTTCAAGCAGTCCGCCGTCGGTACCGATGATTTTAAACGCTTTGCCGCCAAGGTGCAGCAAAAAATAGCGCGCGCTGGAGGTGTTGACAAAACGCCACCTTTCGGTTTGGCCGGCAGCCATTTCAATGACGGGATTTTCTTTGCCGTTGATGAGCAGGGTTTCGCCTTCACGGCCGTCGTGCCGTTCCATCCAGCGGGGCAGGAACCAGCCCGGTTTTTTAAACTCGTTTTTCGCAGTGAGTTTCATGTCGTCCACCAGAAAAAGGCGGTCGCCATCGGTGGCGGGATCGTTTTCGTCTTCCACGATAATGGCTCCGTACAGGCCCCGTTCCATTTGTACGGTTTCGTTGGTATGGGGGTGATACCAATAGGTTCCGGCATCGGGGAGCACAAATTTATATTCAAATGTTTCACCCGGCATTACGGCTTTTTGCACTTCTTCGGTGCCGTCCATCTGCGATGGGATGCGCAGGCCATGCCAGTGGATAGTGGTGGGTTCGGGCAGCGTGTTGGTGAGGCGAACAACCAAGGTGTCGCCTTTCCGGGCTTTCAGCGCCGGGCCGGGTATTTGCCGGTTGTAACCCCATGCCTCCACTGTTTTACCCGGGGCGATTTCCCAGGTAAATACGCCGGCAGTGAGGTCGTATCGGACGGTTTTCGCTTCGTCTTGCGTTTTTTTCGACTGCTTTTGAACGGAAAAATAATGGTTGGTATTGGCAGGTTGTTGCGTTGGAGTGATACCGGTTTTTTTATTTTCCGGGATAAAGGCGGCAGTGATGCCAAGAGTGCATAAAGCGACTGAAAAGGCAGCGATTTTTTTGAACTTTTTCATCAGGTTGTTTTCATTTTTTTGATGGGACAAAGATATGGCCGGCCCGCGCGGGGCGTGTTACGGGATTTTGGAAGCATGTTACGAAATTTTGGAAAACTGATCCGCGACAATAAGCGGCGCGCAATGGTTTATTAAAATCGTGTTAAGAATCGCCGGCAAGGGTTTCTTTGTTTCCAATTGCTGCACTAAAGGGAAAATCATTGTTTACCAAAAACTTTTTTCCATGAAAAAGCACTTTATTCTGACTTCCCTATTTGCGTTCACGGTTATCGTCAACGCTCAGGCGCAAACACTTGTGGCTGCAGAACGACAAACTCCGGGCATTGGATTGGAGAACATCTACCGCATGGCGGAGCAGCGATCCGGCGCTTTCAACAGCCGCGGCTATGACCATGGCAGGGATGAACGCGGTGATTGCGACAAATGCCACAAAGGGAAAAAGTCGAAAAAACACGGCGCTTGCGGCAAACCCGGCAAACACTACGGCAAACACAAACATCGCGGCAACCACTGTGGCTCCTGTCGTAACTCCTGCTGCGAATCCGGAAGAAACCGCGACTGTAATGACAACGACCGTTGGAGCGAAAGAAACCGGCGTGACCAGCCCGACGACCGTTGGGATGGCCGCAATCGCCGCGACCGGCGCGATGACAACAACCGTCGCTTTACTTCAACCCGCGGCGACCGCGACGATCAATACCGCGGTAATTCCAGGTCTTCGCAACGCAAAGCGGCCTCCACCGGTCAGTCAAAAACCAATCGCCCTGACACAGCGCGGAGAGCCGGCTCGCGGCCGGGGGGAGCGAGGCAATAGGTCATTTATTCCTTACGTCATCAGGTTATTGTCTTCCGATAGGTAGCTCAATGACCTGATGACGCAATGACTATCATTTACATTCTGCTTGCCGAGCGAAAAATCCGGTTCCAGTTGATCCCTTCGCGCAGGTTGCCGTTTTTGGTGGAGAACCAGATAAACAGCGGTTTGCCCACTACGTGGTCGGCGGGCACGTAACCCCAGATGCGGGAGTCTTCCGAATTGTGCCGGTTGTCGCCCATCATCCAGTAGTAGTCCTGTTTGAAGGTATAGGTGGTGGTTTCGACGTTGTTGATAAAGAATTTGCCGTTGCGCACGACCATGTCGTTATTCTCATACACGCGGATGACGTGGTCGAAAAAGGGCAGGTTGTCTTCCGTGAGCGTGATGGTAGCGCCTTTTTTCGGGATATAAATGGGGCCGAAATCATCTACCGACCAGTTGCCGTAGCGCGTGGCGTCGTTTGGAAAAATGCTGCCCGGCCGGGCGTCGGGCTGGTAGCGTTCGATGGTGATGTCGGGCCCGAACGATTTTACTTTTTCCAACTGGGTGGCGTCAAGATTGTAATACAAGCGGTTTTTGTGCGGGATGGCGTCTTTCAGGCTGACACCGATCTCTTCCAGTTTTTTCAGGTTCAGGTTGCCGGTAGTATTTTTGATGTGATAGGCAAACTGAAGATGCTCGGGATTTTGCACGGCTTTACCGTTTATGTACACTTGTCCGCCGCGTATCTGCAGGCTGTCGCCGGGCAAGCCGATACAACGTTTGATGTAGTGGTCTTTTTTATCCAGTGGCCGCGCCACGACTTTAGGCGTGGGGGGCAAGGGTTGATCGGCGCCGCGGAAACTATCCATGATCCGGCGCCATTGATAGATATCGTAAGTGCGGTCGGGAAAAATGATGACGCTGTCGCCGGCGGGGAAATTGAACACGACCGGTTCGTTGTGGTCAATACTTTCAATAGCCGGCAGGCGCCAGTAGGGGAGTGATGGTTTGGTAAAATAGGATTCGCGGGCCAGCAGGCCGCTGCCGGTGCTGAAACGGTTGTGCACCAACGGAAATTGCAGTACCGTCATGGGTGTGCGGATGCCATAGTGCGCTTTACTCACAAACAGGTAATCGCCCACTTTCAGGGTGCCTTCCATGGAGGAGGTGGGGATCACGTAAGCTTCGATCAGGAACATCCGGATAAATGCGGCGGCAAATACGGCGAAAATGATCGCCTCGGTCCATTCGCGCAGTTGCGATTTTTGGAAAGGGTTTTCCGCTTCCAGTTTCCGGAGGGCTACTTTGTCTTTTTTTTCCTGCGCTTCGTGGTACTGGCGGTGGTATATGCGCTCGCGCTCGAGTATGGGGCCTTCGTATTTGTCCTTCGGGTTTTGTCCGATCAGAAAAAACGGGATCGGCGCATAAATTACCGACAGCACCGACTGCCAGAAACCGTGTTTGCCAAAAGAGCGCGCCATATCTATACAAAGGCCTGCATAGATAAATATATTGACGATTGGAAACAGCAGCCAGGCGGCAAACCAGGGTTTTCGCCCCACCATTTTGCACCATTCCGTGGCGGCCAGACCGGGCACGAGGGCTTTCCATCCGGGTATGCCGGCTTTTTCAAATAATTTCATCATGCTCAGGCCGAGCAGGATGTACAGAACAATCAGGAAAATAAGTACCGACATGGTGTGCAGGATATGATCGTCAAGTTAAATGGTCGGGGCAATCAAAAATGAGCATTAAGAGATCGGGCGCAAAATTACCAGCCGTGGTTTTCTGGCCTGTAACCGTTCGACAATTGTATTATAAATGTCGATTGAGAGGGTGTGTTCAACCCCTTGGCGTCAAGTCGTAAGTCGTAGGTCGTAAGTCTTAAGTCGTTTTCCTTTTCTTCCGCCGTGTTTTGAACATTTCCACCACTTCTTTTTCTTTCAAAAATCCCAGGTCGACAAACTGGGTCGACACGAATTTTTTCACGTCCTGGTAGTCCTTGGCTCGTTTATCGGTAAATACGCGAAGTAGTTTGTTCACATAGTTCATCGACATTTTTTCGACGGACTGGTTGAACTGCTGGTTGCTGAATATCTTCATGTAGATGCCGAATATTTTGGTGAGTTCGAAATAATCGGCGTACTCGCGTTCCGTGAGGCCTTTGATGAGGCGTGCAAAGTAGTTGAGGATGAGCTGCCGGAGGCAGGTGCTTTCGATCGAAAGGCCTTCGTGGGTGTTATAGAAATCCTGCACTGCCTCGATGGTGTCCGGATGGACGTAACCCATGCTGTGCACTTTGTCGGCAATGCGGTAGAAGTCGGAAATTTTGTCTGCTATTGTCTTATCGATCATGGCGCTCACGCGGTTGTCGTGGTCGGCGTCCATGGCGGGATTGGACTTGGTGAGAGAGGCGAGGAACGTCAGGTATTTTTCATCGAATTCCGGAAAAGCCTTGCGTTCGCGGGCGAAGTGAGTGGCAAACGTTTTTTGTTCTTCGGCATCCAGGTTGATAAAGTTGCCGTAGAGAGCCAGCATTTCCAGGTATTCTTCGGTGTTATGGAATTCTTTTTTATCCAGAAAACCCTTGATTTGTTCTTTCAGGCTGGTGTTGTCGCCGCCCACCTCAAAACGTTTGAGCAGGAATTGCCGCAGGGCGGAGAAATTGGCTTTCATTTCCCCGAGGTTCTTTGGAAAATCGGCGGAGTAGTACAGTTCGTTGCGGAACTGGTTGGAGTAGCGGTTGTACAACTCCATGCGGTCTTTCAGGTCGCGGAACCGGTCGCTTTTCAGTTGCTGCAGAAAATAGCGGATGCGCTTATTTTCGATGAGACTCATCAGGTTGGTAATCCAGATATCGCTGCTCAGGGCGAATCCGACCTGTATGCTTTGTCCGATGCGTTTTTTCAATTGTTCGAAGTGCGGGCTTTGACACATGGCCAGCAAAATATCTTTAAAGTGGTCGTTCGGGCGCACGTAGCGGTATTGGTCGCTGATCTCGCCGCGCAACACGGCATAGCCCAGCACCCTTGGGAGGTATAAGCCCTCAAAAACGGGTTCGAGCAGGTATTTTTCAAAGGTGACCAGTTGCAGTGGCGCTTCCGCGGCCACTTCGTGATGGAGGTTGGACAACTGGTGCTCGAACTCCTGGCGCAATTCGTTGTAATATTCGTCTTCCTCTTCTTCGAGGTATTGCGCCAGAGCGGGGGCGTCCTGAATGGCAGTGGCAATTTCATTCAGACGGTTGTAGTATTTTTCGTCTAAGGGCTGCATAAAATTGTTTTTTTTGAAAAAAGACCTGGCAAAGCAACCAAAGGCTTTGCCAGGTCTTGTTAACCCGTAAAATATGGAGGCAAAAGTAAAAACTCCTGCCAAAGTTCATTTTATTCTTCCGTTTTTTCTTCGGTAGCCGGCGTTTCCGGTTCGGCAGCCGGGGTAGCTTCTTCCGCGGCCGGGGCAGCTTCTTCCGTCGGGGCTTCCGCGGCGACAGCCTCCACCACCGGGGCGGTTTCTTCTGCTACCGGGGTTGCCTCTTCCACTACCGGTGCGGTTTCTTCCACTGCCGGGGTTGCCTCTTCCACAATCGGAGCGGTTTCTTCTGCTGACGGCGCCGCCTCTTCGGCAGCAGCCAATGCCGGTTCCTCCGCCGCTACTTCAGCGGGGGCAGCTGCTTCGACAACCGGGGCCAGTTTGGCCTTTGTTTTCGGCGTACCGTCTACGGCGGCAATGAGCTGGCGTTTTTTCTCAGCCGTAGCCTCACGGCGTTTGGCAATACGGCTTTCTTTTTCTTCCAGCCAGGCGTTGAGCCTGGCCTCGGCTTGCTCTTCGGTGAGGGCGCCTTTTTTTACACCCAGGGCCAGATGTTTTTGATACAGTACGCCTTTAAAGCGCAGAATGGCATTCACGGTATCCGTCGGTTGAGCGCCTTGCATCAGCCATTCGTAGGCTTTTTCGCGGTTCAACTCGATGGTGGCGGGTACGGTGAGGGGGTTGTAGGTGCCGAGTTTTTCGATGAAACGGCCGTCACGCGGAGAGCGGGCGTCGGCGGCAACGATGTGGTAGAAAGGGGCTTTTTTACGTCCTTTGCGTTGGAGGCGCAGTTTTACTGCCATGGATAACGAAAATTTTAAAAAGTGAAGAGATAAAATCTCGCCCGGTTACTTATTGAAAATAACGCCGGGCTTTTCGAGCGCGCAAAGATACGTCAATACAACTTATAAAACCAAACATCGTTTTATTTTTTGCACTCAAACGCCCTTCATGCCGATTAATATTTTAATGGAACCGCACAATCTGCCCAGCCGATGCGTCTTTTGGTTTTATTGCTTCTCCCCGTCTTTGTTCAATCCCAAACCGTCCATCTTTCCGGAGTGATCAACCGTTATGCCGCCGTTCTGGCCATCGATACGTGCAGTGGCCGGATCGATGTCCCGGACACCGCGGGGTTTCGGGCGGACGACAACATCCTGCTGATACAGATGCAGGGCGCGGTCATTTCCGCTAATAACGATGCCGGTTTCGGGCAGGTAGCCGAACTGAAAAGCGCCGGGCTTTTCGAGCGCGCCGTTGTGGACTCGGTGGCCGCGGGGGCTATTTTTCTCCGGGGCCGCTTGTTGAACCGGTACGATGCAGCCGGAAAAGTGCAGGCAGTGAGTATGCCGCATTTCCATCAGGCAGTGGTGACCGATACGCTTCGCCCCAAACCCTGGGACGGCCTTACCGGTGGTATTCTCGCATTTGCCGTAACAAACACCCTGACGCTCGATGCGCCCGCGGTTGCCGATGGGGCCGGCTTCAGAGGCGGCGCCGATTATCTGGCGCCGGTGAACAATTGTACCTGGCTGATCGGAGAATCCGGGTACTACTACCCGGCCGGTAACTGGCGGGGGGCATACAAGGGCGAGGGCGTTGCCGCGGTCGATTCCAGTAAAATATTGGGCAGGGGCCCGCAAGCCAACGGCGGCGGCGGCGGCAACGACCATAACGCCGGCGGCGGCGGCGGTAGCAATGCCGGCCCGGGCGGTGTTGGCGGTGATAATGACGAACCGGCTACTTTCGGCTGTGACGGGTATTTTCCGGGTTTGCCCGGCTATATTCTTGTTCCGGATAGCCTTCGTCTTTTCATGGGCGGCGGCGGTGGAGCAGGGCATGCCAACAATAACCTGACTTCCCGGGGTGGAAACGGCGGCGGTATCATTTTGATAGAAGCGGGCCGGATAGAGGGTTCCAGGCCTTTCATTTCGGCCAACGGCCTGCCGGGCAGCGCCGCCAACGGCGACGGCGGGGGTGGGGGAGGAGCCGGCGGTACGATCTGGTTGCGAGTGGGCGATGCGCCGGGCAACATTCAGGTGTCGGCCGATGGCGGCGCGGGCGGCAATACCATTAATATTAACCAAAACCGCTGTTTCGGTCCCGGCGGCGGCGGTGGCGGCGGTTGTATTCGCACCAAGCTGCCCGGCATTCCGCTGCCGGCCGGCGGTGCTGCCGGGCAGATCACCCTGTCTTCAAACGGTTGCAACGGAGCGTCTTCGGGGGCAGTTGCCGGCTTGCCCGGTACCGTGTTGCCTTTGCCTTCGAACGGGTTGCCCGTGAGCGACCTTGCGCTTGCCCCGGAAATATGGAGCAACCCGGCAGATGTATCCGTATGTACCGGTGATGCCGCCGGCTTTTTTGTGCTGACCAGCCCTGGCAACTGGCAATTTCAATGGGAAGTGAACACGGGAACCGGTTGGGCGCTGGTAGGGGCCGGTATGGGTTTTACGGGTTTTTTATTGCCTCATCTGCAAATTCCTTCATCGAACGCCGGTATGGACGGTTACCGGTTCCGCTGCGCTGTTTGGCGCCCCGGCTGTTCCATCATCTTCTCAACCGAAGCAATGTTGGCGGTAGCAGCACTTCCCGTGGCCGATTTTGAGGTGACGCTGAACGGCAAAACCGCCATTTTTGATAACCTTTCGCAATATGCCACATCCTATTGGTGGGATTTTGGCGACGGAACCGGCAGTACGCTCGATTCGCCGGAACACGAATATGCCGAACCGGGTACCTATACCGTAACTATATATGCGGTGTCATGGTGCGATACCGCCGTGTTTTCCGAAACGATCAATTTGCTGACGGCGCCGGTGGCAGGCTTTTCGGCGCCGGATTCAACCGCCGGTTGCGAGTCCGTTCAGGTTGCGTTTGCCAATCAGTCATCCACCAATGCGACCGGCTACATCTGGTTTTTCCCGGGCGGCGTACCGGCCACTTCTTCCGACACGAACCCGGTGGTGACATTTGCCGTTTCGGGCACTTACACCGTAACCCTGATCGCCGTGAACGCGGCAGGGGCGGATACCGCGGTGCAAGAGATTGAGGTGCGGATATTGGGCTACCCCTCGGCGGATTTTTCCCATACTTTTCTGGGGGGAGGTCTTGTATCTTTTACCAATTTGAGCCAGAATGCCGATTCCTACACCTGGTATTTTGGCGACGACACCGATCCCGTGCAAACCAAAGACGCCCTGCACCAATACACTCAAAGCGGCGTGTTTACGGTAACGTTGGTAGTGGATAATTTTTGCGGCACAGCAGTTCTGCAAAAAACGATCGAGGTGATATTGACAGGAACAAAAACGCCGGCCGGCGAAGATGGCATCAGCGTGTTCCCCAATCCAACTTTTGGCGAGATATGCCTGACGCCGTTTTTTTCGATGACCGGCGCCGGTTTTCTAAAGGTGTTCGATCATAACGGCCGGCTTGTAATGACCCAAAACCTGCCACCTGACATGATCTGGCCCCTTGACTTGTCCGGATTGCCGGCGGGTG
>CALEYM010000449.1 GCA_937926185.1 uncultured Bacteroidota bacterium
GCTGTCGCGAAACTGGTACCAAAAGGATTGATTGCCCCAGGTGCTGACCAGGGCCGTTTGCTCATCAAGCGGGAATATCCGGTAAATATCCCGGTTGGGCATTCCCCTTAATTTCTTTTCACGGGTATCATAGGCATAAATAACATTGTTTTTTATCAGGAATACGGTATGTCCGTGAACAGCAAATGTGCGGGTGCTGTATGGCGCTTTCAGCGGGAAATCGGGCAACACCGGCAGAAATTGCTGTTCCCGCGGATCGAAACGGTAGAATCCCGATGGACAAAACAGCCAAACAGAGCGGTCCGGCATCTGGAATACAGGGCCGGCGTACTGCATCGTATCCCGGTACCGGATGGGCACTTCGCGGAACGCCCGCGTGTCGTCGATGAACCGGTACACTTTCTTTTCCGAGGAAGTCCAGACGCCGCCCTGATCGTCGCAGAACAAACGGTTCAGAAATTCTTTTGCCGGAAAATTTTTCACCTGCCTGCCGTCGAAACGTTGCACAGAGCGGTAATACAAAATCCAGAAAAAACCATTCCGGTCTTTGGAAATGCCGAGCATGTTGCCCGCGCGGATGCCATACGAATAGTCGAATACCTGCAAATGGTAGTCCGGAATCTGGGTCGCGGCCGTATTTGACAACGAGCAGACCACCAACAAACAACCTGCTATCCGCCAAAACACGGGTCGTAAAGGAGCGGTAAGAGATGTTTGAAAAAAAAATGACATACTATTCGGACAATGGCTGCTCGCTGAAAACACGAAAGTAACCGACAGGAGATCAACTTCGTTTTTTGATTGAGTAACCGGCAGGATTTCTGAGTAAATAACGGATAACCTGAGTGTTTTTTCTGACTTGTTACAAACCGGGTTTAAATTTTGTTGCGATGATCCGCCATTTGCTCGGCGCCCAGCATAATGATCCAGAAAAAAAGATAAAGGATAATATGCCCCGCATCAAAACTACTGAACCATACGCCCGGCGACCACTTTAATACAACTGGTATCAGCGAAACCACCGCGACAGGCAGCGACAAAAGCAGCAGGCGGCTACCGGCATCGCGCCGTTTGGAATAAACGAGCCATTCGAGGGGCAGCATAAAACCGAGCAGCGCCAGGGCGCTGTGTGCCTCCACCCATACAAATGACTGAGTCAGCCCGGAAAGCGTGATCGCGGCGCTTATGCCCATCAAATTAAAAAGGGTCAACCCCCGGTAAAACCTGGCAGAACGGAAGGGACGGGCATGTTCTATGGCAGCCTGCGCCAACGCGCCAAGGCTGAATATGCTGAAAATCCAGCAGGCGTACTTCCCGCTGAACCCCGCCCGGTAATAAAAGGCATGGCCAAGCAAGGGGCCCAATACCGATGAAACGACCATTAAAGCAAAAAAGCGGGTCATCCACCGGTAGGCCGGCGCCTGTTTCTTCCGGCAGAGGAGCCGGTACCAGGCGTATCCGCATACGAACGCAATGCCTAATCCGGTTAAGGCGATTACCGGTTCGGAAATACGAAGTGAACCTATGAAAATGTCGGGTTGCATGAGCGGCACAAAATAAGCGATTTGTTTTCAAACAAAAAATGTTAACTTTGCGGGAATGAGCAAAACATTCGCAAACGAACCCGCCAACGGCGAAGAAAAGCTGATTGAAAAAGCGCTCCGGCCGAAATTGCTGGACGATTTCAGTGGGCAACGAAAAATTGTGGACAACCTTCAGGTGTTCATCCAGGCGGCCAAACAGCGTGGCGAAGCGCTGGATCACGTGTTGTTGCACGGCCCGCCGGGTCTGGGCAAAACTACCCTGTCGCACATTATCGCCAACGAACTGGGCGCTTCGCTGAAGATGAGTTCCGGCCCCGTCCTGGAAAAACCGGGCGATCTGGCCGGCGTTCTTACCAACCTGGAGCCCGGCGATGTGTTGTTCATCGATGAGATACACCGCCTGAATACCGTGGTGGAAGAATACCTGTATTCCGCTATGGAGGATTACCGGATCGATATTATGATTGATTCGGGGCCCAACGCCCGTAGTATTCAGATTACGCTCAACCCCTTCACACTGGTAGGCGCCACCACGCGGATGGGGCTGCTGACTTCGCCGCTGCGCGCCCGCTTCGGTATCAATTGCCTGCTCGACTACTACGACGTGCCTACCCTGGAGCACATTCTTCATCGCTCGGCCGGCATTTTGAATATTTCCATCACCGCGGAAGGCGCGCACGAAATTGCCCGGCGCAGCCGGGGCACACCGCGGATTGCCAATGCCTTGCTGCGCCGAATCCGCGATTTTGCCCAGATCAAAGGCACCGGCGTAGTCGACCAGGAAATCGCGCGCTTCGGCCTGTCGGCCCTCGACGTGGACGAGCACGGCCTCGACGAAATGGATAACCGCATCCTGGCTGCTATTATTCATAAATTCAAAGGAGGCCCTGTCGGCATATCCACCATTGCCACCGCTGTAGGCGAGGAGCCCGGCACCATTGAAGAGGTGCACGAACCCTTTCTGATCATGGAAGGATACCTCCAGCGCACCCCCCGCGGGCGACTCGCCACGGAAAAAGCATACCGGCATATCGGTGTGGTGCCGCCGGCACAGTTGGGCACTTTGTTTGACCGAGGCT
>CALEYM010000450.1 GCA_937926185.1 uncultured Bacteroidota bacterium
AAAAAAATTGCCCTCACCTTACTTATTATTTTGCCGGCGCTGAGCGGCGTCAATGCCCAATTGCTGAAAAACCTGGAAAAAAGCGCCAAGAACGTGCTCGGCGGCGGTGGCGAACTGAGCACTGCCGAAATCGGCCAGGGCCTGAAAGACGCGCTTTCCAAAGGCGTGCAAAAAGGCGTGAACGAGTTGTCTTCTACCGACGGCTACTTTAAAAGTATGTATAAAATCCTGTTGCCGGAAGAAGCGGCCAATGTGATCAACCGGCTGAAAGCCGTGCCCGGTTTTGCTAACCTCGAAGCCGACCTGATCGAAAAAATGAACCGGGGGGCCGAGAACGCGGCCAAGGAAGCCGGTCCCATTTTTGCCAGCGCCATCACCGGCATGACTTTTCAGGATGCCCTGGATATTCTCATGGGCGCTGACAATTCGGCTACCGTTTATCTGCGCAAAACCACCCACCAGCAGTTGTACGATAAGTTCAACCCGGTCATCGTAAAGGCGCTGGACGAAATTGGCGCCAATGAATTGTGGCGCAATGCCACCAATGCCTACAATAAAATCCCGCTCGTCACGAAGGTGAATAACGACCTCGACGACCACGTCACTACGAAAGGATTGGACGGATTGTTCGGTAAAATTCAGGAGGAAGAAAAGAATATCCGCCGCAACCCGGTCAACCGTACTTCCGAGCTGCTGAAAAAAGTGTTTGCCAAACAGGATAGCAACCGGAAATAATATTCAAAGCTGGCCGGAAGATTTTACATTTACCCGCGTAAACTGAAACCAACTTTACGTGGCCACTGTATCATCTTCCGCCAACGGGCTCCCTAAACCGGTAAAAAACGACAAACGCACCATCACCGCCTGGTCTTTTTTCGACTGGGCCAACAGCGCCTACGCGCTGGTGATCACCGTGGCTATTTTCCCGCCCTACTTTTTGGGGATTGCGCCCGACCGGATAAACATCCTGGGTTTTGCCGTGCGCGACGAAACGCTGGAAGCCTGGTGTATTTCGCTGGCTTATCTCATCATCGCGGCTATCTCTCCCATCCTTTCGGGTATTGCCGACTTTGGCGGGAAAAAAATGCGCTTTATGCGCTTTTTTACCTTCATGGGGTCGATGGCTTGCATGAGCTTGTTCTTCTTTACCAGTCCCGAATCCCTGTGGATCGGGGCGGCGGGTTTTGTGCTGGCTACCATAGGATTTGCGGGGGGTATCGTGTTTTACAATGCCTACTTGCCGGACATCGCCACGGAAGACCGCTATGATGCCGTGAGTGCCAAAGGATTCATTTATGGGTTTGCCGGGAGCGTCATTTTGCTCGTCGTCAACCTGATCATGGTGATGAAATACGAGACCTTCGGGTTTTCTTCCGATACCGCGGCTATTCGTTGGGCTTTTGTGACGGTAGGGCTGTGGTGGTTGTGTTTTGCCCAAATCCCTTTCCGCCGCCTGCCGCCCGATTCGCCGCGCCCCATGGAGCCGGGCGCCATCCGGAAAGGTTACGAGGAACTGGCCAAGGCCTTCCGGGCCGTGCGAAGCAGCCGCAATACGACGCTTTTCCTGATCGCCTTTTTTTGTTACAACTCCGGCGTACAGGCCATCCTGTTTCTGGCTTCCAGTTTTGCCGACAAGGAAATGAAAATGGAGACCTTTAAACTGATCACCCTGGTACTTATCCTGCAGATCGTTGCAATTCTGGGCGCCTTTCTTTCGTCAAAACTATCGGAAAAAAAAGGAAACCGGGCGTCTCTTTTCGTGATGTTATCGATCTGGACCCTCGTTTGCCTGTTCGGATACGCGGTGCGCACCGAAACGGAAGTGTTTTTGCTTGGCGGGGCGATCGGCCTGGTCATGGGTGGCGTGCAGGCATTGTCACGGAGCACTTACGCCAAATTCTTGCCGGAAAACACGCGTGAAACGACTTCTTTTTTCAGTTTCTACGATGTGATGGACAAAGTCTCCACCGTATTCGGCACCATGGTATTCGGGCTGGTGGCTCAATTGTTCGGCGGCATGCGCAGCAGTGTGTTATCGCTGACTATCCTGTTTTTAATCAGCCTGGCCTTACTCGCAGTGGTAAGGGTCCGGCGGATGCCGGCGGTTGAAACGGATATTCATCAGTAATTTTTGAGGTTGGTATGGACTTCACGTGCTTGTTCGATATTGCCGATTACCAACGGCAACGTTTTCCGCAAACTGTGGCTCTGGCCGGGCGGGAGAACGGCGTTTGGCGCACCTGGAGCACAGTAGAGGCGCTCGCCGAGCGCGATCGCATCAGCGCGGGTTTGGTGGACAGAGGACTGAAAAAAGGCGACCGTATCGGCATGCTCACGCATTGCGGCAGCCCCCAGTGGCTCATCGCCGACGGGGCCATGCAACAATTGGGAATGGTACCCGTGCCGGTACATTCCACTGCCCGCGCCGACGAAATAGCATACATCACGCGTGATGCCGGCTTGCAGGCTTTTTTTGTGAGTAATGCCGAAATGCTCGAAAAACTTCCTGTAGCCGCTTTTCCGTCCGAACGTATTTTTTCATTTGAACTAATACACGGCGCTACCGCCTGGGAATCGCTTCGGCTGGAGCCGGATGCCGCGATGAGCGCCCGCATCCGGGAACTGCGCGACTCCGTGGGGGAAAACGACCTGGCCACCCTGTTGTACACTTCCGGCACCACCGGCACACCCAAAGGCGTGATGCTGAGCCATGCCAATATCGTGAGCAACGTGAAATCGGTGCTCACCATCGTACCGGTCAACCCTCGGGTGACAGCCGTGAGTTTTCTGCCGCTCAGCCATATCCTCGAACGGATGGTAACCTACGTGTACCAGGCTTCGGGTACGCCTGTATGGTTTGCCGATTCGCTGGAACGCCTGCCGGAAACATTACGCGAAGTGCGTCCCCATTTTTTCACTGCTGTACCGCGCATTCTTGAACGCAGTTATGAGCGGCTGCTGGAGCGGCGCAGCCAGGCAGGCTTTTTTGGGAAAAAAATACTCGACTGGGCTATGGCTCTTGGAGAACGTTACCCCTTTGCCGGTAAAGCCAATATGCCCCTGGATTACCGGCTAAAACTGCTCGTAGCCGACCTGCTCGTATTCCGTCGCTGGCGCAGGGCAATGGGCGGACGGGTGCGCGGCATAGCCGTGGGCGCCGCGGCCCTGCAACCCCGGCTGGGCCGACTGTTCTCGGCCGCCGGCGTCGACGTGCGCGAGGGCTATGGCCTCACCGAAACCAGCCCCGTGGTGTCGTTCAACCGCTTCGAACCCGGCGGCGTACACTTCGGTACCGTCGGTATTCCGGCGCCGGGCGTGGAAGTGCGCATTGCCGACGCCAACGAAAGCGGCGAGGGCGAAATACAGGTGCGCGGCCCCAATGTGATGCAAGGCTACTGGAACCTGCCCGATGAAACGGCGGCCCGGTTCACACCCGACGGCTGGTTCAGAACCGGCGACCTCGGTCGCTGGGAATACAAACGATTCCTCCGGATCACGGGCCGGCAAAGCGAGGTCTTTAAGACCACTTCCGGCAAATTTGTGGCGCCGGCCTACGTGGAACAACAACTCCTGCGCTCGCCTTTTATCGACCAGTGTATGGCCCTGGGCCTCAACCAGCCGTTTGTGGGCGCGCTTATCGTGCCCAATTTTGAACAACTCGAAGCCTGGTGCCGGGAAAACAAGGTGCATTGGACGGCGCCGGGGTACATGATCCTGAACCCGAAGGTGGAAAAACTATTCCGGCAGGAAATAGAACTTATCAATGAAACATATCTTGGCCCTATTGAAAAAGTACGGGAATTCTGTCTGCTCGCCGAACCCTGGACGGCACAAAACGGCCTGCTTACACCCACACTGAAGCTGAGACGCCACGAATTGACGGTACGATTTGAGAAAGAGATCGCGGAAATTTTTCAGGGCAAACGGAAAAAAGAGGGGTCTTCAAAAGACGGCGCGGTATGATTTGAAACCGTCCGGCAGCACCTGGCCATTTCTTCGTATCTTTACTCATGTGTTTCCCTACCAGAAACCTCCTAACCAGAAAGCTTTTAATCCATTCCATGAACAAAATCATCCTTTTGCCATGATGAACCGGTTTCGCGCCCTGCTCCCGGGCCTGCTTTTCACCTTTGCCCCTATTTTTCTTTTCGCTCAAAACTATCAGGTAACGATCACCGGTCCCACGGTGATATGCGGCAACGACTGCGTTACCCTGACGGTTACTGCTACCGGCCAGCCTGGAAACACACCTTTTCTATACCAATGGCGCGATGCCAACGGTCAAAATCTGGGAACCGGGACGACGATAACGGTTTGTCAGCCGGGAACGTACACGGTAATCGTCACGTTTAGCAACGACGCTGCCGTGGTGGATACCCATACGATAACCGCGTTGCCATTTGTACCCATCCAAATCGCTTCCGATAACCCGGCCAGCTGCAACCCCGACAGCGCTTCCTCCACCGATCCGGACAATCAGGCGTATTGCGAAAAAGTTTGTCCGAATGCCAGGGTCACATACTACATCCCGGATGGGTTGGTGGTTGGCGGCGGCACGGCATCCCAGATCGTCTGGACCGTGGTGGGCGCGCAAAGTTATACGATCAACCCGCCTTTTAACTCCTCTGTCACCGTACAATGGGGCAGCGCCGGTTCGGGCAGCGTATCCGTTCTGGCCTACAGCCTCGGGAATCCAAGTACCGGCTGCAAGGGTGAAGACGCCGTCTGCGTCACTATTGTGGAAGAACCGGTAGCGCAGTTTACCACCGATCCGGCAGCGATTCCGTTGCAAATCTGCAAGGGCCAGACTGTCTGGTTCGACAACTTGAGCCAATATGCCGACAGCTACGAATGGCTGTTCGGCGACGATGGTTCCATTACTACCGACGCCAATCCGCAACACACTTTCCTCAATCCGGGCCTGTACACCATACGTCTCATCGCGCGCAGCGCCTGCCTCTGCGCCGATACCACCAGTCTTGATATCGAAGTGCTCGACGCCGAATCGCCGTCGCTCGACTGTGTGGGCGACGTGTGCCCCGGCGCCACGGTAACTTATACGTCCTCAACCAACTGCAACAATATCAACTGGAATATCAGCGCCAACGGCGCCGTCCTTGCCGGCGGCACGCCCGGCGCCGACAGCGTGACGGTGCAGTGGAACGCCGGCCCTTTCGGACTCGTCACCCTGAGCGGGTTCAGCTGCGCCGGATTTGCCTGCCCGCAACCCACCGTGGTGCGGGTGCCGGTGATCGACGACAGTGCCGAGATACGCGGCCGCGAGCGGGTGTGTCCCGACGCGGAAGAAGTGTACAGCATCGAATCGTACGGCGGTACCGGTTTCGTCTGGACGCTCGGCAGCGGCGGTACTATCACGTCGGGTCAGGGCACCAACAGCGTCACGGTGCGCTGGTTCAGCTTTCCCAACCCGAACACCACCCACTGGCTGTCGGTGCAATACGACAATTGCTACCTGGGATGCGGCGGGCAGGATTCCATCCCCGTGCGTATTGTTTCAGATTTTATTATCAACGGCCCGGTGGAATCGTGCAACAATGATTCAAAAAACTTCACTTCGCGGCTTACCTATAACAACCAGAGCCTGCTTTGCAATTGGACCCTTCACGCGCCCGACGGCTCGGTGGTTTGGACTTCTGCTGCTCCAAGTGCAAATGTGGCGGCGCCTTTTGCCAATGGACCGGGCTTGTACCGACTTTTTGCCGTGCCCGACAATCCGGCCTTGTCCTGCACCGATCAGGCGGAATGGGTTGTGCGGGCGCCTGCCGCCCTGCCGGGGCCAAGCGGTATTGACGGACCCGCGGTCATCTGTCCGGGACAGCCGTTTACTTATACCGCGTCGGGCGTACCGCCGGGCGCTGCCATCCGCTGGACGATACAAAACGGGCCGGGCGCGCCGGTAACGTCGGACGGCAATCCGCTAAATATTACCTGGGGAGCCGGCGGGCCACACGCCCTGAGCGCGGTGGTGGTACAGCAGGACCTACTCGGTTGCGGTTCTACGCCCGCACAATTGATGGTGCAGTCTGCCGGTAATATCAGTATCGGCGGACCTGCCCAGGTTTGTGTCAATACAAATGCCGTTTATACCGGCCCGGATGCGCCGGGCCTAGTCATGCAATGGAGCATTGTTCCGGCAGACGCCGGCACTATTGTGCAGGGGCAGGGTACCAAAACAGCGGAGATTTTCTGGCAAACACCGGGCAATCACAGCGTTCAGCTGAGTATTTGCGGTAGCACGGCTACTCAGGCAGTTACCGTAAACCCGCCACCGGCGCCGATAGTAAATCATCCTGCCAGCCTGTGCGCTGGCGGTACAGGAGCAGTACAAACAACGATCCCTTTCTCTACTTACTCGTGGCAAGATGCGGCCGGCATGGAAATCAGTACCGCGCCTGTTCCCGACCTCGGCCCCGGCAACTACACCCTGGTAGTGACCGACGCTAACGGCTGTAGCGCCAGCGCTACTTTTGGCATCAGCGAAGCGCCGGGGCCCAATCTTAGCGTATCGACGGCTGACCTGACCGCTTTTTGCAACAACTCGGTGACGGTGAACATGACGGCGCTCACCAATGCCGACGGCAACCTCACGTACGAATGGTTTCAAAACGGTACGCCTCTGGGCGTCAATGCCCCCACGTATTCCACCAACCAATACGGGAGTTATACGGTGCAGGTGACCAACCCTTCCGGCTGTACGGCCACGGCCGGGCCGATCCTGATCGTGCAGGACTGCGGCGGCGGTGGTGGCGGCGGTCTGCCGGGTGGCGGGCCGGGGTGTCCGCCGGGTAGCGTTTCTCTGCAGGTTTTGCCTACCGCGCGTTGCGATTCTTTTTTGTTTGCCGCCGCCGGCCCATTATACCTGCCCGGTTCGGCGCAGTGGATTTTCGGGCAATCGGGCGCCCCGGTTGTCGGTAGCGCCACCGGCGACAATGCGCAGTTTGTTTTCCCCAATGCCGGCCAGTATGTCGTTGCCCTGATCGCCCAGCTGACTAATGGCGCCGTTTGCCGCGTGACAGAACCCCTGGCGGTGGAAGCCGTTGCGCAGTTCGATATTGCCCCCGGCTGCCCTGGCGCCGCCACCTCGTTTCAGGATTTAAGTACTTTTTTGCCCGGCAGCGGCATAACGGCCTGGAGCTGGAATTTCGGCGATCCTGCCTCAGGGGGGAGCAACACTTCCGCCGTGCGTAATGCCACGCACATGTACGCGAGCAACGGAAGCTATCCCGTTACCCTTCAAATAACGGCCAACAGCGGCTGCACGGCGCGAACCACTAAAAATGCCGTCGTACCCACGCCACCGACACCGGTCATCACGGCCCCGGCAGTAGCTTGTGCCGGCACGACGCTGGGTTTCAGCGGGAACAGTACGGATATTGAATGGGATTTTGGCGACCCGGCTTCCGGCAATCTGAACACGGCCGCCGGCCAAACGGTGTACCATGCGTTCGGCGCCGGCAGTTTCACCATTACTGCCACGGCCACCGACGTATACGGCTGTACCGGTACTGCCACAACCAACCTGAACGTGGCGCCCAATACCTTGGGTGGAACGATCACGCCAGCCAGTCCGCCATCCATTTGCGATGGCGATTCGTTAACCCTGACGGCGCCGGCAGGGGGAATAAATTACCTTTGGTCGGATAGTACCACTACAACAAATACCCTGATAGTCAGTGCGGAAGGCGTATACAGCGTGACGCTCAGCGACGCCAACGGCTGTACCTTTTCGCCGCCGCCGGTGATCCTGAATGTGCAGCCCGGCCCGGGTGCAATCATAAAGGCCCTGCTGACCAACCAACTGGGTCAGGTGGTCGGGGTGGAATATCCCGCGCATACCATTTGTGCAGGGGAGGATGTGCGGCTCTTCGCCGATGGTTCTCCCCAGTACAACTACACCTGGTCGACGGGAAATACCGGTCTTACCATCGAATTTACCGGTGTGCGGGGCAATCTGCTGGGGGTAGGCACGCATATTTTTACGGTGACGGTTACCGATCAGGTTACCGGCTGTAAATCCGAGACCACACCTTTTGTTGTCACGGTAAATCCCGTGCCTTCCGGCTTTTCCATTTCCAATAATATTTTCCCGGCTTGTGCAGGCTCATCCAATACCCTGAGTTACACCGGCCCGAATCCCGGAAACTGGCAGTTTATCTGGAATACCGGCCAAACAGATCTGCCGCTGGCAACGGCCAACCCGGGCGTGTATTTTCTCCGGGTGATCAACGAATTCGGCTGCGAAGCCCGCAGCAACCCGCTTACAGTACTGCCCGGCCCCAATGTGCTGGCCTTACCTGCAGGCTGTCATACGCGCTGCAAACCTGACACGCTGTGCCTGCCGCCACTTACTGGTATCACGGCCTGGCAGTGGTTTTTCAACGGCAATCCCGTGCCCGGTGCTACCAGCCCCAATTTCGTGGCCCAGCAGAGCGGTACCTATTGGGCCGAGTTGACCGACAACCTGGGCTGTGTGAATCAAAGCGACCCGCTGACCCTGAACCTGCTGGACGGATACGGCAACATCCTTGGACAGGTGTGGGCCGACGTGAACAACAACGGCCTGATCGACGCGGGCGATACGCTGGTGAGCGGTATCGCGGTCAACTTGCTTCAGGCTGGCACAACGGTGGGCAATGCCCAATCCGGACTTTCAGGCGATTTCGCGTTCACCAATATTTTATCCACCAACTATGTCGTGGAAATTGACGGCAGCGTTTTGCCGGCCAACTGGCAGATCGTGATCGGGCAAAGCCCGGCTGCCTTGTCGGGTTGCGACGTGGAAACCCAGGTGGGATTGCTGCTTAAAATAAATTGCCAGGCGAGCGGGGTGGGTATGGTTCAGCTGAGTGCCTGTCCCGGCGATTCGGCGCTGTATAACGGTGTGCAAATACCCGCGGGCAGTAGCCAGGATTTTCAGATCACCAATGCCCTGGGCTGCGATTCGACGGTAACTGTGACCGTGACGCCGTTGCCGGTTTCGACCGGCGCTCTTAATGTGAGCGTTTGCCCCGGCGACAGTTACGACTACAACGGCACATTGGTGCAGGAAGGGACTTCGCAGGATTTTACCCTGCAAAACTACCTGGGCTGCGACTCCATTTTGACGGTAAACGTCGGGGCGCTGCCGGTTTCCACAGGGACGTTGAATGTGAGCGTTTGCCCGGGCGACAGTTACGACTACAACGGCACACTGGTGCAGGAAGGCACTTCGCAGGATTTTACCCTGCAAAACTACCTGGGCTGCGACTCCATTTTGACGGTAAACGTCGGGGCGCTGCCGGTTTCCACAGGGACGTTGAATGTGAGCGTTTGCCCGGGCGACAGTTACGACTACAACGGCACACTGGTGCAGGAAGGCACTTCGCAGGATTTTACCCTGCAAAACTACCTGGGCTGCGACTCCATTTTGACGGTAAACGTCGGGGCGCTGCCGGTTTCCACAGGGACGTTGAATGTGAGCGTTTGCCCGGGGGCAAGTTACGACTACAACGGTACGCTGGTGCAGGAAGGCACTTCGCAGGATTTTACCCTGCAAAACTACCTGGGTTGCGACTCCATTTTGACGGTAAACGTCGGGGCGCTGCCGGTTTCCACAGGGACGTTGAATGTGAGCGTTTGCCCGGG
>CALEYM010000451.1 GCA_937926185.1 uncultured Bacteroidota bacterium
TCAATCTAAAACTATCTAAAATCCTTTCGCCCGTTTCTTTAAACTCCTCGTACTGACTTACCTCGCAGGTCAGCGTCAGCACGTATGCTTTCTCTCCTTCGACCCAGTAATATTGCTCGAATTTCAGGTCGTACGGCGCATATTTGCCCGTGTAAATGATCTTTTGAAAATCCCGCCCATTGGCGTTCTGCTTTTTACTTTCAATAATCTTTCCGTCCTCCAGCATGGTTTTAATTTGTTCCTCCGATATAGCCGTGTAATTATCCAGGTCAATATCCATACCTTTCAAATCCTGAATGAGCAAGTTTACGTTTTCCCGGAAGGTATCTTCTGCGGAACCGAGTTGACTGAAGAGTAAAAAATTGGGCCCACCTTGCCCGGGTCTGTTCAGTTCCCAACTGCCGGGGTATTCAATCGAGTAATTTTGCTCCGCCAGAGCACTCCATTGTTCCCCGGTTTTTGAAACAGGTTCGTTCTTGGTTTGGCTGAAAACTTCCAGGCTTAGGAAGAGGATAAACAGGAGGAGCAATTTTAACTTTTTCATATTCAGGTTCAGTTTTGGTATGAATTATTTTATTTATATGTATCCGGAGCGGATGGAGCATATTACTCCACCATAATTTCATCCACAAAAATCCAGCACTTCTGTCCCGTGCCCGGATGCCAGGCAGGATTTTTCAACAGACTTTTGATCACGACCCGCACATATCGCGCCCCGGCAGGCGCCGTGAAATCACAGGACAGCAGGTAGGTTTTCTGTTCGCCCATAGCGGTATTGACGGGCATTTGCCGCTTGCCGGCCAGCTGAAACTTTTTACCGTCGAGAGAAGTGTATGCTTCGATGGCGAGGGGGGTAAATATCCAGGACACGTTGTTTTCCAGGCAGTGTACGAATACGCGGTTCAGGGTTTCCGTTTTGCCCAGGTCGAGGGTGGCCGTCAGGTGTTCGCCTTCGTAGCCCAGCCAGGTGTCGGCCCCCTGTTCGGCGGCAACTTTACCGTCGATGAGGGAAAAAGCGCCCTGGGCCGGGTACTTGGGAGAAGGCGGTTTTTCGAGCCGGGCTTCTTTTGGCGTGTGCTTTTTTTTGACGAACAACATCTCTGTCAGCGGGGAATTCAGCCACCCATCCTTGGCGGCAAAAGTGCGCAGGTGCGCTGTTTGGCTCAGCACAATGGGCTCGCGGTACCGGGCGGATTGCGTCGTGGGCGAAGCGGCTTCATCCAGTGTGTAATAGAGGGAAACGCCTTTGAAGGCGGGGAAATCGAGGGCCAGGTGCATGGTATCGTCGAAAAAAGTGCGGCCGAACAACAGCCTGGGCGCCCGCAGGGCCAGCCGGGCGGTGTCGGCGGGTATGGCGCCGGTTTCGATGCGAATTTGCGGGCGCTGTTGCCGTAGTTTTTCGACAGCGGCGGCGCTCACCTTTGTTTGCCAGAGGTATAGTCTGGACAAATGCGGCAATTGGGCCAGCGGCTCCAGCACGCCATCGCCCACCGCCGTGCCCGTGAGGTTGAGCGATTCCAGATACTGCATCTTTTGCAGCGGCTTGCGCAGGCCGTCCGTAACCGCCGTATGGGCCAGGTTGAGTCGCACGAGGTGCTCAAACCCCTCGAGTTGAGCGTCGCCGGCATTCGTGTGCGACAGGTCGAGATCGGCGGCCTGTGCGGCTACTTTGCGCAGGGCCTCCCAATGATCTGCAGTCGGACGCTGCAGGCCCGCAAAGGAAATGGCCAGCCAGGGGGCTGCCGCATCCAGTTTGCTGGCACTGACGAATAGTTTTTTCAATCGTTGCAACGTGGATGCCGACGCTTCGGCAACAGATTTCCGGAACACGGGGTTTTGTTTTTCTCCGGCCTGCGCCGCCTGCAAAGCCGCCAACAGGTCATCGGGGAGGGTCGCTTCTTTTACTTTTAATTCAAATCCGGCCCCCTCCCCTATCCACCATTCGATGAGGCGGGTTTCCAGGTCCGATAGTTGCGGTTTGCCGGCCGGCGGCATGTGGTCGTCGTGGTGCAGCGGCAGGCGGATGCGTTGCAGCAGGGGGCTTTCGTCTGCTTTCCCGGTTGCGATCACAGCGCCGTTTTCGCCCCCGCGCCGGATCATTTCCGGCGAATCGAGCCGCAGGTCGCCCTTGTGTTTATTGGCATTATGGCAGGATACGCATTTCTTTTCCAAAATGGGTTGAACAAAGGCGTCGAACACCGGCAATTCCGGGTTCGGCGGCTGAAAAGTTGCCGTTTCCGGTCCGGTATTCGTTTTGTTATTTTCAAACAAATAATTCGAGCCGTGCGTCAGGCTGCCGCCAAAATGACCGGCTGCCGTGAGCACTCCAATCATTACGGCAAACGCCGGAAAATACCAGGTCCGGTTTTTGCCCAACCAGACCAATAAGGAAAGCGCCGCGGCAGTAAATCCCAGCCATTGGTGCCGCTGCAACAAAGTATCCTCGTAACCGCCTTGCTGGGACAACAGCCAGCCGGTAGCCGCCGAGGCAAGGGCCGCGAGTGCGCCGGCGGCCAGCGCCAGATCGACGGCGGGCCGGAGATCTGCGCGACGCCGCCAGCGGGCCAGGCACTCCAGGCCGAAAGCCAGGAATAAAATGCCGATGGGCAGGTGAACGAGTAGCGGGTGCAGGCGGCCGATGATGTCCATGTTGTGTGTCGCGAGCCAGATCAGTACTGAAAGGCGATTTCGTCGATAAACAGCCAGGCCTGCGTACCGGCGCGGGGGTGTCCATCGGGCAGCGGCCCGTAGGGTATGACCCGGATGCGCAGGCGGTCCACTTTCACCGGGCGCAGCACCACGCGCAGGTAGTCGTCGTATTTGGCCGGACGATCTTTCCAGGGCGTGTCCGGCCTGGCCATCCAGCGGCCCATGGGCATCCAGGGCCGGTCGCCGGACTGACCATATACCTCCACGCTTCGGGGCGGGAATATCCAGGCGCCCGGATCGAAAAGGGTACTGAGCAGCAGCACCCGGTTGGCAGTGGCTTGTCCGAATTGCAGCGTTACCACCACCGAATCAGCCCGGAAGCCCAGCCAGCGACCGTCGTGCAGGTCGCGGCCGCCTTTCTGCAGGTCAAACAGCGAGGCTGCCCCGTTGCCTTTGTATGCCGTATCCGGCATGGTCAGCAAGCGAAAACTGTCGGGCACGGCCGAAACTTTGAACAGGAGTTTTTCCGTCATCGAACTGGCCAGGAAATGGGGATGATCCGATTTGGCCCGGATTGCCGCGGAAGAGTCTACCGTGAAAGGCGCCTTGTACACCGGGGCGTTTTTGCCCGGGATTTTACCGTCGGCAGTATAGGAAATAATCGCGCTGTCCAGGTCGAATTCCAGTTGAACTTTGGCTTTTTGCCGGAAAAAGACGCTGTCCACCAGGATGCGGGGGCTATTCAATTGATAGCGCTGGCCCCACAACAGCGCCGGAATTAAAATCAATATTACGGTTAAGATTTTCATGTAAACAGATTTAATACAGAAATCAGGGGCGCTTTTCGGATCAGAGGAGAAAATCGCTTCACACCTTTTCCAGCCGCGCCGGATACGCTCCGTCGCTGTTCCACTGGGCAACGTACAGGTTGCCGTCCGGATCAACCAGCACGTCGTGCGGGTGTTTGAACACTTTTACGGTTTGATAGAGCGGTTTCAGGCTGCCGTCCGGCAGATATCGCGGCGTATTGGCGCCGGGCGCCGAAACGACGCGGTTGTTTTTATCCAGAATACAGATAAAACCGCTGCGGCTGTCCCAGGGCAATTCGCTGATGAGCACGGCAAAGTACACGTTTTCACCGTGTACGACGGGGCGGCAAATATAGGCGCCGGGCAGCGGGATGGTTTCCAGCCAGGTACCGTCGAGGGAAAAACGTTTCAGTTTATTTTCGGCCCGGGAAGTGACCAGGAGCGCCGGTTTGTCGGGAGTACGGGTGTCGAGCGCAACGCCATGCGCGTTTTTGAGCAGCATGGGGCCGCCAAACACGTTTTTTACCTTTCCCTTGGGATCGTAATGCACGATGTAGTCTTTGCCGTAACCGTCGGCCACAAATACGTCGCCGTTGGGCGCGATGGCCGTCTCGGTGGGCCGGAACTCGTCTTTGTTTTTGTATTTACCCGAATCGGCCGGCCAGTCGAAGCTGCGCACCACGTCTCCCGCGAGGTTGGTTTTGATCACCTGGCGCCGTTCAAAATCGGCGATATACAGCATTTCGGCGCCGTTTTCGTCGTGGTAAGTGAGGCCGTGGGCGCCGGGGTAGTCACGTCCCCAGGCGTCGAGCACTTTGCCGTCCTTGTCGAAGATCAGGATATTGTTCCGGGTATCGTCGGTGGTCATAAAGATCCGCCCGCTTTTGTCGAATACCATTTCGTGGCAGTTTTTGACCGGGTGTTTTGCCGGGTCGGCCTTGCACCAGCGCGCGTTGATGCGGTAGCGAAAATCGCCGTGGCCGATGACCGGTTCCGTTTTAAAGCCGGCGAGGGCGCCGAGGCCGGTTATGGCGGTAGTTTGTAAAAAGGTGCGTCTTTTCATAATTGAACGTAATTAGGGGTAAAGATATGCCTCGCGCCTGTAGTGTTTCATCACTATATCCGCAAATTGTTCCGGTTGTTGTATCCATGGCAAATGCCCGCTGTTTGATATTGTAAAAACTTCGGCGCCAGGGTAACGCTCTGTTACATGCCGGCGGCTTTCTCCATAAATATCTTTCGCGCCATAAGTGATGGTTACCGGAAACGGGGATTGGTCTGTTTGTCGGAGCGGCGGCCAGGCCAGGATGTTTTTACGCGTTTTATTTACCGGATCGGCTGCGACGCCATCGAGCCAACCATACGAAGCCGGATCAGCAGCTAAGCTTGCGCCATAGTTTTCCAACACTTGCCGAAACATGCGCCGGTAAGCCCGGTCGCTGCCGAGGGCGCCAAGCAGCGAGCGCCAGCCCATGCTGAGCCACTGCCATGTGGAGCTGACAGACCGGTTAAATTGCATTACTTCTTTTTCGGTTTGTTTCCACGTTTCACCTGTGCCCGAGGATGGGCTGCACAAAAACAGGCTATGTAAGCGTTCCGGACGTTCCTGCGCATAAATTTGCGCATACAGTCCCCCCCAGGAATGGCCAAACAAGTGGAATTTTTCCAGGTCAAAGTGTGTGGCCACGGCGTCCAG
>CALEYM010000452.1 GCA_937926185.1 uncultured Bacteroidota bacterium
ATATCAATAACTGGAACAACACCTTTTCCGAAAGCGCCGCCGACTACGGCGTGGACGACCCATCGGGTACCAACTGCGCCAACTTTTTCGACTACGACCTCGACGGCGACCTCGACCTGTACGTGGTCAACAATCCGCCCGATGTCAAACTCGTCGATCATACAGACCTCGAACGGCGTCCCGACGGCAGCCTCGTCCGACGCAACGAACCGCGCGGCGAATTCGATTCCGACCGATTGTACCGGAATAATGGAAACGGGACTTTTACGGACGTCAGCAAACAGGCCGGTATCCACGACCGGGCCTTCGGGCTAAGCAGTATCGTCATGGACTGGAACGGCGACCACTGGCCCGACATTTTTGTCGCCAACGATTTTATTCAGCCCGACTTTCTGTACATCAACAACCGCAACGGCGCCTTTACAGACCAGGCCGCTAAAAGTTTCCGTCACCTGTCGAATCACACGATGGGTACCGACGTCTCGGACATCAACCTCGACGGCCTGCCCGATCTGATCGCCCTCGATATGCTGGCGGAGGATTACCAGCGCCAGAAATCGCTGAGCAGTATTATGAAGGAAGAACGCTACCGCCTGCTCGGCAGTTATGGCTACGGTTATCAGCTGATGCGCAATGTGTTGCACCTCAACAACGGCCCTTCCTCCGGCAGCGCGGTGCAAACGCCCACTTTCAGCGAGATCGGCTGCATGGCGGGTATTTTCCAAACCGACTGGAGCTGGAGCGTGCTCGCTCAGGACTATGACCTCGACGGCTGGCCTGATATCTTCATCACCAACGGTTATCGCAGAGACATTACCGACCTGGATTACATGCAGTTCGTAGGCGACTCGCTCAACAATTTATACAAAGGCGCCCTTCCCAAAGACATGAAATCCATCTATGAATACCTCGACCTCATACCCTCCGTCAAACTCCGGAATTACATGTACCGGAACAAAGGCGACCTGCAATTTGAAAACAAAACCATTGACTGGGGTTTTACCGATAAAACCTTCTCCAACGGCGCAGCGTATGCCGACCTCGACAACGACGGTGATCTTGATCTGATCGTGAACAATATCGAAAGCGAAGCCCTGCTCTACCGCAACACCGCCGCCGACACTAAAAAAGGCGCCTGGCTGCACCTCCGCGTCGAAGGCCCCAAAGGGAACCCAACCGGCGTGGGCGTTCTTGCGCGGGTGACCGCGGGTGGGCGTACTTTCCAGCAGGAACTTACACCCGTTCGCGGGTTTTATTCCTGCAACGAACCGGCACTTTTTTTCGGTTTAGGTCAAGTGAAAAATATCGATAAAATAGAAGTGCTGTTTCCGCCCGGCAATAAACTGCTTACGCTGCAAAACCAATCGGTCAATCAACGCCTGCTCGTCAAAGCAAGCGATGCCAAACCCGGCGCCCTGCCGCCCCTGGTGCAGTATCATCCGGCGCATTTCAGGGAAATTACCGGCAGCCGGGGCATCGATTTCGTTCATAAAGAAGACGATTACCGCGATTTCAACAACGAACGCCTGCTACCCTGGCGCCTGTCCACGCCCGGCCCCGCTATTGCCGCGGGCGACGTGAACGGCGATGGGCTCGGGGATTTTTACGTTGGCGGATCCGCCGGCTCGGCGGGTGCGTTATTCATTCAACAGGCCGGCGGCAAATTTGCCCGCGCTTCTGCCGTCACCTGGAATATCGACGCCCTGTACGAAGACAGCGGCGCGGCCTTCTTCGATGCCGACGGCGACGGCGACGAGGACCTGTTCGTGGCCAGCGGCGGCAACAGCGCCCCTGCCGGCAGCGAAAAATACCAACCCCGGCTGTACCTCAACGACGGAAAAGGCAACTTCACCCGGGCCGAAAAAGCGATCCCCACGACCGGCGACAGCGGTTCCGCTGTCGGGATATTCGATTACGACAATGACGGCGACCCCGATATTTTCCTCGGTGGCTGGTGCGTGCCCGGTGCATACCCCACGACGCCCGGCAGCCACGTGCTGCGCAATGATTGGAAACTGGAGAGCGGTTTCACGGATGTTACGACACAAATAGCTCCGGATTTTGCCCAATGCGGCATGGTGCGGGCCATCACCTTTGCCGATCTGAACGGAGACAAAAAAGCCGAGATGCTCGTCGCCGGCGAATGGATGCCGCTCAGCGTGTTTCAATTCAAAAACGGCAAATTTGAAAACGCCGCGGCCGCTTTCGGCCTCGACGGCTCGAACGGCTTTTGGCGCAGCCTGACCGCCGCCGATTTCGACGGCGATGGCGACACCGATTTTGTGGCCGGCAACCTGGGTCTCAATACTCGGCTCACCGCTTCGCGGGAGGCCCCGCTGCACATTTACGCCAAAGATTTTGATAAAAACGGCAGCATGGACCCGCTCATGGCATATACAAAAGACGGTGTCGAATATCCCCTGGCGCTTCGCGACGTGCTGCTGAAACAACTGCCGGCGCTAAAGAAAAAATTTGTTCGCAACAGACCCTACGCCTACGCCAGGCTGGAGGATTTATACCCGCGCGCCGAGTTGGAAACGGCCCGGCATTTTACGGCCGGCGAGTTGCGCAGCGCGTATTTTGAAAACCAGGGCGGGAAATTTGTGCTAAAACCCCTGCCCAACATGGCCCAGGTGGCGCCGGCCCAGGCCATTCTTGCCACCGACCTGAACGCCGACGGCAAACCGGACCTGATCCTGGTGGGCAACGACAACGGCCAGCAGGTCGAAACCGGCCCCATCGACGCCGGCAACGGCCTGGCGCTGATCAACGACGGCAAGGGGAATTTCACCCCGCTGCCGGCTTGCCGGTCGGGCCTGTGGGCAACCCGCGAGGCGCGCTCAGCTAAACTCATCACCCAGGTTAACGGGAAAAAAATACTGCTGGTCGGGAACAATAATGATAAAATGCAGGTATTTGAACTGAATTAATGTGGTCAATGTGTTTTAAATGTGGTCAATGTGGTCAATAACATCGAAAAAACGGCCATCGATTATTTTGTCTCTTCTCCGTACTATTTCTGGCGCTGGTCAGAAGATGCTGAGGCGGTGGAATGGAAAGGAGGGGAGACGATATGTTACACGGCGGATTTGCTGAACGTGCTGCGCGGGCTTACCGATACCGGCCTGCCTCCCTTGGGCACGGTATTGCTCCTGCTGGCAGCCTGCCAGGACAAGGAAGACAAGATCAATATGGAGGCGCACCTGCGCAGGCTGGCCGATGTGTCGCACACCCAGTTTGGCCGCACCTTCCGGATTTATCCCCTGGCGCGTACGATGCTCCGGCAAATACGGGAATTGCCCGCCGATTTGCGCACGGGAACGGCGCGCATACACCTGATCCGTGAAATCTTGGACAACGAAGGCGCCCGTACCCGGGCCATTCAGGTACCGCCTGACCAAGTACGCGCGGTGCTCGATGAATTTTTCAGTGGCAGGATTGAGGAAGCCGTTTTCCGGGAGCGTCCAGCGTCTCATGGGCAGTTTTTGCTCCTGGAGATCATCCCGCTGGCTTTTGCCTGTCGCAAATTTCCCGACGCAGCCAGCCTGGAACGACACCTGCGCGGGGGCCAGCCGGAACCGCCTCTGCCAGTGGAACTGCCCCTGCCTGAACCGGAATCCATCGATCTGCTGGACGAACTGGAAAAAGACCCCCAAACCCAGGGCTTGGCCCGGCTGTCCCGCCGCTTGCTGGCCGCGCTGAACATCCCCATGCACGCCCGCGGCGCGAGCGATTTGCCCATCGGCGGCGTAGCAGATATTTCGAACCGGGGCGATTTCGACCGGCTGCTGCTGAGCGAACTGGCGCACGACGACCATACCCTGACCGCCCGGCTGGTAAACAACGAGGCGCTCTTCCTCCGCCGGGAAGAACCGCCCGCCAATCTGGACCGCCAGCGTATCATCCTGCTGGATACCACCCTGAAAATGTGGGGCGTACAGCGGGTGTTCGCCCTGTCGGCGGCCCTGGCAGTGGCGCGCAACAACCATCACGTGACAGCCGTCAGGGCTTTTACCCTGGATGGCAAGGAGACCGCCGAAGCTGACATGAGCAACAAAACAGGCATTCTCGATGCAATGGGCCGGCTCGACAGCGCCCTGCATTGCGGGGAGGCCCTGACCCGTTTTTTTGCAAAAACGCCGCGGGCAGAGCAGGAAGACTATATCCTGATCAGCGATGCGGACGCTATGCGCGGCGAAAGTTTTCAGGCCTCGCTTGCCGCCTCGCGCGAGCGCCTGCGTTTTTTGATCGTGCTGCACCGCGACGGGTCGCTGGAATTTTATGAATTCATACAAGGCCGGGGCAAACTGATCGGCAAGCCAAAATTCGACCTGGAGGAATTGTTGTTCCCGTCTTATAAATCGCAACGGGAAGCGGCCCCACCTGCCAGGAAAGAACGTTTGCCGCTCTTTTTTACCCAAAAACCCGGCCCGCTCTTTTTCCCGCTAACCGCCGTTCAACTCAACCGGCACAACACCTTTTTCGACCGGGAACGCGGCGTGGCAGTCGTCACCAACCACCAGCGGGTGTTATATTGGCCGGACCTACACGGCGGCGCGCTGGAACTGGCGCCGTTTATCGAATCGGGCCGGTATTGCGGCGGTTTTGGCAACAACGGGGAGCTATTTATCCTCGTGCAATCCACAGAAGAGAAAAACCTGCGTTTATACAAATTCGATATTACGGGCCAATTCACACAAACCCTTTTTGAGAAAGGCTTTGAGGGGATTACCGGTATCGCTTTCGACCCCGATATGTTTTACATCGCCACGCAGGATGGCGGCATCCGGATGATCGATGCGGCAAGGGGACGGATGGTTGCGCTCGATCCATCCTGGGAGTATGCTTTTAAAAACGATAAGCGCCGGGGCGATAGCCTGAAATTTGCTGAAATCAAACATTTCATCCGGCACAACTATTCCACCATTCAGCGGGTGAAAAGTATCTTTATCACCCCGTCCGGCGAGTTGGCCGCCGACAGTCACTATCTTCGTTTATTCGACGGAGGCAATATGAAATGGACGCCGGGTATGGCGCCGGAACCGCCGAACGTGGAAAGCAGCGTACTGATGGCAAACCCCCACAGCCTGCTGTATGAACGGGCCTGGCCGGATGGCAGCCGCGCTATCGCGGATGCGCGCGGTTTTCTGCACCTTTGTCCTGCCGATACCCGCAAACCTGAAATAACCCTTGTGCTGATCGCCGACACCATGACCGCCGCCTGGGCATCGGACGGCGCAGCCTGCGGCAATGAACATTTTTTGAATGTCCCGGGTAATCAACATGTTCCCGTATTTGATTTTTATCATAAATATATAAAAGCGTTTATAGAGAATGTGGTCAATTATTGACCACATTGACCACATTGACCACATTATAAAAATGGAACTCAAACTCACCTGGTCCGAAACCGCCCGCCATCCGGTAGCGGCGGCATTCATAGCGGGCTCCCTGCCGGAACAATGGCTGGCGGAGATCAATCGCTGGGGTATCCCGTTTTCGGAACTGGATTGCTACGCACTGCCTGAATCGCTGCGTTTGGTGCAGGCGGCGGGTTTACTGGTGGTGTTTAAAAACGCCGGCGGGGCGGCCAAACCCGATCTCAAAGACCCTTACGCCAGGGTAGGGGAGCGGCTTTTCATCCCCCTGCATGCGGAAATACTCCCGGAAATCGGGGCGGATGAATGGCTAAAGTTGCTCAGTTGGGACGTGCAGGTGTTGCACCCCGTTATCGGCCTGGTGGGTTTCAACGCCGCCGACCGGCTGAACGCCGCCATGATGCTGGCTGAAAGTCCGGCAGCCGGAACCGACTGGAGCAAAGCCAGCCGGGGCCTGCCGGCCAAACCCGCCCTGCAATACATCGAAGTGCATCGCCCACGACCGGAAGACATCATCTCCTCGATCCGCGAAGATTTAGGCGCCCGTCCGCTCCGGGATATTCCAAAAGAAGAAGATGATGAACCGACACCGCTCCAGCAGGCGCTCGACCGGGCAAAAAGAGGCCTGATAAAAGGTACCCTCAATGCCCTGGACAAACTGGGCGAAACCCCGGCGAAGCCCGGCCAGGGCTCCAACTGGCTTGGCCGGCTCCAGGAATGGCTCGAACGCAACCTCGAAGAACTGGAACGCCGGCGCAACAACGAACTGCAGCGCCTGGTCAATCTCTTTGATAAAAACAGCGACGAGGCGCTCAAATACGCCATCCCGCTGGATGACAACTACGCGGGCCGCGGAACGGCGCCCCCGACCTGGAAACTGGGGCCGCGCAGCACCAGCTTCGACCTGAGCCGCATCGGTGGCGGCAGCGCTGCCGATACCTGGGATGCCAGCGCCTACTACAACGATTTGCGCGCGCAATACCACAGAGCCGCCCAGGAAGCCATCCAAAAGGGCGATGTCCGCAAAGCGGCTTATATCTACGCGCACCTGCTCAGCGATTTTCATTTGGCCGCCAGTGCGCTGAAGCGGGGCGGTTTTTATCAGGAGGCGGCAGTTTTATATAAAGACCACCTGAAAAACCTGCCGGCTGCCGCCGAATGTCTGGAACTGGGGGGCTTTTACCAGGAAGCCGCGGAAATGTACGCCGAACTGAAACGTTACGAAAAAGCGGGCGACCTGTACGCGCAAATCGAACGCCCGGAAAAAGCCGCCGGGTTTTATCAAAAAAGCCTCGACGTGGCCCTGAAAAGCGAAGACTACCTCGACGGCGCCCGCATTGCCGGCGAAAAGCTGCGGCAAGCCGACCGCGCCAACCAGATTTTGTTGCAGGGCTGGCTGGGTAAAAAGCAGGCGGAGCCTTGCCTCAAACAATACTTCGAGCGCTTGCAGGGGACCGAACCGGACCAGCTACCCAGGCGTATAAACGAGATATTCGAACGCCAAACGCCACCGGCCAAACGATCCCTGTTTCTGAACGTGCTGCTTCACCTGAACAACCGTTTTCAGAAACCCGAAATTCAGGACGTCTCCCGGCAGATCGCCTGGGAAATCGCCGGCGAGGCTGCCGGCCGCGGCGACCTGCTGCCGCTGAAAACACTGCCGAAGTTTTTACCCGCCGACCGGCTCATCGCCGGCGATACAAGCCGTTTTATCCACCAGGGGAAAAAGACCGTCGCACACGGGCAGGCCCATAACCGCATACAACTGGACGGCAATATCCTTTGGCTGAGCGCGGCTACCTGGCGCAACCAGTTCCTGGTAGCCGGCCTCAAAAACGGCCGCCTGCAACTGGCCCGCGGCAACTGGTACGGCCACGTGGAATACTACGCCTGGGAAGAACCGGTGTACGACAATCCCAAACCCGTCTTTGTGCTGAACCAGCAGGAAAGCCAGTTCGTCTTTATCCGTTGCGCCAACCGGACAGCCCTGCACGCCATCACGCTGCAGAAGGGCCAGCATTTTGACACGCACCTGAGCGTCGGCTCGTCATCCTGGCTGCCCACAAACGACCTGGGCCTATGGATCGGTTACGACGATAAGGTAACCGCGCTGGTGAACTCCATTGGAAAACTGGAACTGCGATTTTTCGATATTGCCGGCAACCCGGAACGGGCGGCGCTTTGTTCCGTTACAGGCAAGGACTTGATACCTGCGCCGTATGGCAATGCTTTCCCGGGTCTGATCGCGCATGGCGACCGGTTTTACACTTTCATGGAAAATGCCCTGTTGCGGATTGACGACAAAGGCAAAACGGAGGTACACAACACCCACTGGCGCATCCGCCAGTTATGCCTTGCAGAAGGTCAACCGAACCTGCAACTGGTGGCGTTGACGGACAACGGCTGTGCACTGATCCGGCCGGATTTCGACGAGGAAATCCGGGAAACGGACTTTTTTGCCCGCAACTTCACGCCGGTTGCCGGTACCTTCCTGCCCGGCGGTAATTTCGTAGCCGTGGCGCACGATGCGGTCAATCTGTTCCGCATCGACAACGGGGGCGCCGCGTTTGTCAAAACCATTGAAAGCGGCGAAGGCGCGCGCCGGGTGGCCGTGCTGCCCGCCGGCCAGCGCGACCGCTGCGCGGTGGTGTACGCGTCGGGGGAGATACGGGTGTATGAGGTATAAAGAAACTATCGTTATCTACCGCACCACTAACCGAACCGTCTGACGCCAACCCCGGTTCACCTGCACTGCTTCGAGGTAATACAAGCCCGCCGGCCAATCGAAGGTTAAACGCTGTTGGTCCGTGTTGATTTCCCCTGTATATATCACTGCACCCTGCGCATTCACCACCCGAAGGCGCACCGGCGAGTCCTGCCATCCCCGTAACCCGATGAAGATTTCGTGTCTGGCAGGATTTGGAAACACGCTGAGCACTTCCAGGCCCGGTTCTTCCTGCCTTTCCCGGGCCTGCGCCTGTTGTCCGACCGGGCAATTGAATGTATTCAAATGGGTTTCTACAAATGCTTGTCCCTCCAGTTTGACCACCGTATGAATATAATTGGGAGCATTGAAAGAGGGCAAAGTAAAGCTGAACACGTCCGATTCGCCGTTGCGGATACCCTGGCCTTGTGGTTTGAATTGAATGGAATACACCGGCGAAAAATTGGGATTCCGGACGCTGTAAATGTTGCCGCCGGGGGACGTGTATTGTTGCCCCGGTTCCGCGGCAGTTACGCCTTTGGGCAGTTGAAAAGCAACGTATTGCAGGCTTTGCGCACACTGGTTTTGGATCCGGAAATGATAGGTGCGCCGGCCTTGTCCGTCCGCCGTAAGACGAAGCAGTTCGAACCGGATACACCCATTGGTTTTGACATCGCAGGGCGCCGCTTCGTCTTCCTCCACCCGGATTTGAAAACAACAGGTCGCCTGGTTGCCGCAATCGTCCGTTGCCCGGTAGCACACGGTGTGGTCGCCCACCGGGAAAACGCTCCCGCTGGAAAAACCCTCCGTCTGCTCCGGAACGACACGCAGACATGGGCAATCGGTGTAGGTGGGGGGAGCATCGAACACGACGGGCGTCGCAGGCGTGCCGAAGGGAACCTGTATGAGAATATCAGCCGGACAACCCACCGAAACCTGCCCGGCGGTCGCCGTATCAGTCCGCAACTGAAGCGTATAGGTCGCCAAGGTATCGCACAAGCCCGAAGCGGCGGGTATGATATGGACGACCGTTCCGGGTTGCGTGTAGGCCACGCCGTGCAGCATTACCGTATCGCCGGGACATAACCACACGGTTTCCGAACGCGCGGGGTTGACGCCCGGAACGATCCGGTACGTGAACACCGTGTCGCATTTCGGACCGGGCACGGTGCTCGTCGCCAGGCCGGGCTGGGTATAAACGACGCCGTCGATGACCAGGGAGTCGCCCGGGCACAGCGGCAATTCGACCATCCGGTACTGTGGCGGGCAAAAATCCCCGCTGACCACGCTGTCGCTGGTGGCGTCGATGCCCCAGTCGGTGGTTGGGTCGAAGGCAAATTGCCGGCTGATATTTCCCGGAATGATCTGCACGGGATAGGGGATGGCCGTAACGGAGGCGGTTTGTGTGCAGCAGGCTTCGACAATCCCGCCGGCGTCGGTTTTGACGGCTATGAGCCGCTCCTTTACATTACCCGGAAACGAGGCTCCCCCCAGGGCGAACACGCCGCCGTCGGGAGTGGGAAACGCGGAAAAAAAAGCTTCCTGTTGGTCTCTGTATCCATAATTGTTTGCCCGGACTACCTCCCCCTGGCCGTCGATTTGGATCAGGATGGGGTCTTCCAGGTAACTCCTGTGGTTCAGCAGGTAGCGGTCGCCGCCCAGCGCTGTAATTTCCCCGCCGCCATTCCAGTAGAAATATTCGGCGGGAGCGCCCAAATATATCTTCGACCAGCGGAGCTGGCCGGAGCGGCTGATGCGGCATACCCAAAGGTAGTATCCCGGCATATTGCTCAACTTGGTATAACCCGAAAGCAGCAGGTCGCCGTCCGGCGCCTGGGCCATGTAGCGCAGCGCTTTGTCGAGGTAATCGCCCGGCGCGGCAAACCATTGGCTGAACAATGTGTCCCCGGTACTGGCCCGGAACAGGTTGTACGTCACCACGCTGTCTTTCAGGCCGCAGGCAAAAATCGTGTCGCCGCTGACGAAACAGGCGGATATGCGCGGATTATCGAACGATTGATTGGCATACCGTTTGGACCACACGGTGTTGCCCTTGTTGTCGATCCGCGTCAACGTGGCGTGGGAATCGCCCCGCTTCGATTCGCCGGAGACGATGTACCCGTCGTCTGCCCGGCACAGTTTGAAGCCGCCGTTTTGGCGGTTGGCGGCGAAACTATGGATTCGTTTCTGCCATTCGAGCTGGCCATCGGCATCCGTTTTTATCAGCAGGGTGGTACTGATTCCGTCAGGGTCCATCCCCACTGCCAAAACGCCTCCGTCGTTCGCCTCGATCAGGTCCGAGAAATACAATTGCACACCGGGGGCGCCATAGTGTTTCATCCACAAAAACTGGCCGTCCAGACCGATTTTCATAAAAAACAGGCGGTAATTCGGATTGATGTTGTTGGATGTGCCGGCCAGGATGTACCCGTCGGGCAAGGCGACGGCCTCCTCCGCGTGCCGGGAAATGATCCCGTCGCCGTAGTATTTTTGAAAGGTGGGCTGACCGGAAAGCGCGGCGGGAGATATTTTGAAGAATAACAGGATTAAAGCGGCGGTGTAGAGTGTAATATATTTCATAGCGTTCGGAATTAGGAAATCATGCCTTCAAAGGTAAAGGAGTCCGGGGCGGATGGGACTACCCGGTTTGGCGTAAAAGCGGGAGTATGTCCGGTGGGTTGCAATAAAAATTTTTACCTTCCCCTTGTAACGCAACCGCCCTCCTCTGCGACCAATACGGCAAATACCATTTAAAATCGTGTCCAAACCAGCCACACCCACCGAAGCGGAATTCCTTTCACTGCTGGAAAACAATCAGGGCATCCTGCACAAGGTCTGCCGGATGTATGCCCGGACGGAAGAAGCGCGGCGCGATCTGTTTCAAGACATCGTGGCGCAAATGTGGCGGGCCTGGCCCCATTTCCGGCAGGGCAGCAAGGTCAGCACGTGGATGTACCGCATCGCATTGAACGTGGCTATTTCCGGGCTTCGCCGGCCTGTTTTACCCACCGCGACCTTAACAGAAGAACAATATCGTCTTCCTGCCACTGAAACGGAGATATCCGATCCGGTAACCCGCCTGTATGCCGCCCTCGACAGTTTGAGCAAGGTAGAGCGATCCTTTGCCCTGCTGCTGCTCGAAGATTATTCTTACGAGGAAATGGCCGAGATCACCGGACTCAATGCCGGACACCTGCGGGTGAAAATGTTTCGCATCCGCGAAAAACTCAGAACCATTATTCAACAACACGATACGCTATGAAAAACGAGGAATTGGAACGGCTCAAATCACTTTGGAATGCCAGTGCAGGCGAACAGCAGCCCCTGCGCCGGGAAGACCTGTTTCCATTGATCCGGCAGGGTACGCGATCCGTTTTTACCAATATGCGCCGCAACCTCCTGTTTGAGGTGGTATTTGGAGCGCTGTCCATGATCGCGTGGGGATACTTTGTAAGCCGGATTGCCCCCGGCAACGGCGAAGCTTACCTGGCAGCGCTGCAAATGGCCCTGCTGACCGTGCTGCCGCTCAGTTTTTTTTACATCGCGGGTTTCCGGAGCCTTGGCCGCGGCATGGCCTCCGATTCGCGGCTGATCCCGGCGCTGCAGCAAACTATTGCCTACTGGGATCAAATTTTGCCCCTGTACTTCTGGGGTGGCGCGGCGCTGATCCCATCTTTTTTGTTGTCGGCCGTCTGGTTTACGAACAGTGTGGGAGGGCAGTACCTGTTAAAAATTACCGAACAGATGAGCTGGCTGAAGGTTGTCGCCTGGGTCGTGGGCCTTTCTGCCGTTTCCATACTGTTTGTGTGGATAGCCATTAAAGTGAGCTACGCCAAACACGTCAAACAGCTCAAGGCTTACCTGCGCGAATTGGAGGAAGCGGCATGAGGGATAGATCGACGAAAAACTCACTTCATCGCTTCTTCGATCTCTCCCCAGGTATCCCATACCGACTTCACCAGTGGTTTGAACTGTTCCGCGTGCCGGCCTGATTCCAATTGTTTGAACAGGGTGTGCATTTCTCCGCGCAGGTCAGGATATTGGTCGGTAACAGGCAGCAGGGCAAGCCAGGCGGCGGCGTGTTTTTTGAAGCCGGCGGAAAACGGCTCCGGGCAGCCTCTAAAATCGATACTTTCGATAGCCGCCGCGTATTGACGGATACTCTGGCTCAGGGGAAGCGTTTCACAGGCGTGGTTGCGGATGTAGCCCAGCGAGTCGTCGAGCGCTATGGCCTCGGCCATGCAGCCAAAGCGCTGGGGCGGCAGGCCTGCTTCGAAATCGGCTGCACCGATAGTACCGTCTTCGTTGCTGTCGTAGTCCACGGCGATTTTCCACACGCCGTCTGTTTTCCGGTGAAACACGTGGAATTTGCCGTAAAAATGTTGCTGACTGCCGTCGGGTGCGATGGCAGTGTAGCGATAAATACCGCGTTCGGAGGCCAGTTTTTCGCCGGCTACACGTTCGAAAAAGCTGAAGGCGATGGCAGCCCGGCGATTATTGTCCCGGCCGCGCTGAAAGCCATTCGTCACGCTTTCACGGTAACCGGCCAGGTCTTTTACCCCGGCGCGGTCGCCACCGTTGGCACGGATAAAGTCCTGGCTGTGCAGGCCGAGGTATTTTTCGGCGTCGTGCGTGGCATAGGCCTCTGAGAACGGCGTCCAGATGTCACGGTTGATCTCCTTCAGCCGGGCGGTGTTTTCGGCCTGCGGGGGTATGTGGATTTGGGGAAATAATTTGGTCGCGGCGGGTTCGGTTTGTGCGACTCCGGCCAGTGGCAGCAGGAGAGCAAACCATAAGTAGTTGTTTTTCATAGCCTGAAAAATGGTTTAGTTTTCAATAAAAATCCGATGCTATACAACGTCTTGAATGTGTAAACAAATATCTGTCGGAATTTTATGTGCTCTTTGTGGTTTAAAAATCGCTCTGACTCTACTTTGTCAAATTGAGAAAAGTCTGCATATATTTTCCCCGTACC